>NZ_JBQTHF010000045.1:0-40327 GCF_052390155.1 Actinokineospora sp.
TTTTTTTTTATTTTTTTTTTTTTTTTTTTTGGGTTTTTTTTTGGGTTTTTTCGTTTTGGTTTCAACGTTTTTGTGGTGGTGGTGGGGTTTCTGTTTTTTGTGGGGGGTGGTGTGTTGGGGGTGTGGGTGGGGGGTTGGTTGGGGGGGTCGGCGTTTTTGGGGCGGGGTGGGGGGCGGGGGCCGGCGGGGCCCGGCCACCGCCCGGACGTGCTGTGCCACTACCGCGATCCGGTGAAGGCGCCGCTGCTGCGCGCGGCCGTTTTCCCTGTGCTGGAAGGAAATCCGTTCGTCCACTTGGAACGACACTGGCTGCGCGGCCCGCACCTGCGGCTCGTGTTCGCCGAGCCCGACGCGGCCGAGCGGGCGCGTGCCCGGCTCGTCCTATACCTCGCCGCCCATCCGTCTACTGTGGACATATCGGACGCGGAGCTGGTGGCGCGCGCGGAAATCGCGGGCCGGGCCGAACTGGTGCCGCCGCCGTACGGGCCGGTGTATCCCGACAACACCGTGCTGGTCGTACCGGGCGACCGGCCCGATCTGGCCGAGCTGCTCGGTGAACCCGGCGTGCGGCACCGCGCCGCCCTGCTGCGCCTGGGGGTGCCCGCCGTCCGGGACACCGTGGGGCGCATGGCCGACACGACCGGCGACCGGGTGCGGCACGCCGTCGCCGCGATGGCCGCGCACGCCGCGACCTACCCGGGCGGTCTCGCCATCGGCTACCAGTCGTTCCTCTCCCACGTCGAGGACTTCCTGTTCCGCAACGACCCCGGCGGCGCGCTGCGGGCGGCGTTCGAGCGCCAGTGGACCCGCAACGCCGACTCGGTGTGCGCGCTGGTCGCCGCGCCGACCGGGCCGTGGGCCACCTGGTCCGCCGACGCCTGCGGCCTGCTCGGCCCGGCGTTCGACCGCGGCGAGCTGGCGGACACCCCGCTCGCGGTCTACCGGCGCCGCGCCGCCGCCGTCGGCGACACCCGCGACTGGGACCGCGTCGAGTTCGCCGAGTACCACCGCGGGCTCGCGGCGGCGGGCTTCGCGCGGGTGCGCGGCACCCGGGAGTTCTCGACGTACCGATTCGCCACCAACGCGCTCTACCAGTTGCTCGCCGTCTGCGACGTGACTCCCGTCGAGCGGTACCTGGCCGCGTACCTGGTCAGCGCGGCCGCCCAGCGGCTCAGCGGGCGCACCTGGCGGGACCTGCTCGACCAGGCCGTAGGGTCTGCGGCGTGGGCCGACTGATCGTTATCGAGGGACTGGACGGCGCGGGCAAGCGCACGCTGACCGACAAGCTGACCGCCGCGCTCGCCGAGCGCGGCGCGAGCGTGGTTACCCGGGCGTTCCCGCGCTACGGCCGGTCCGTGGCCGCCGACCTCGTGCACGACGGCCTGCACGGCCGACTCGGCGGCCTCAGCGACTCGGTGTACGGCATGGGCGTGCTCTACGCCATCGACCGCCAGGGCGCCCGCGACGACCTGCGCGCCGACCTGGACACCCACGACGTGCTGCTGCTCGACCGCTACGTCGCCTCCAACGCCGCCTACGGCGCCGCCCGCCTGCACCAGGACGCGCGCGGCGAGTTCGTGGCGTGGGTCCGCGCGATCGAGATCGACCGGTTCGGCCTGCCGCTGCCGCACGCGCAACTGCTGCTGCGCGTCCCGGCCGCCGTCGCCGCCGAGCGCGCCGCGCACCGCGAGCGCACCGAGACCGACCGCGCCCGCGACAAGTGGGAGTCCGACACCGACCTGCAGACCCGCTGCGGCGCGGTGTACGACGGCCTCGCCGCCGACGCCTGGCTCTCGCCGTGGCACGTGCTCGACGGCACCGCGGGCACCGACCTCGGCGCGCTGACGGAGAACCTGCTCGCCGATTAGACGGCGCCCACCAGGTCGCTGCCCCAGCGGGCGATCTCCGCGTCCAGGTCGAGCGGGGACACCCCGGACGTCTCCGCCATCTCCGGGGTCACCAGCTCGCGCGGGACGAACCAGGACACCTCGAACTCCAGCCCGTCCGGGTCCTTGGCGTAGAGCGACTTGGACACCACGTGGTCCGACGAGCCGACCAGCGCGCCCGCCGCGGCGAGGGTGCTGGCGAACTCGGCCAGCTCCGGCAGCGTGTGCACCGACCACGCCAGGTGGTAGAGCCCGACCTGGCCCGGCTCGACGGCGTCGAGACCCACCTCGAACAGGCCGAGGTCGTGGTCGTTGTCGGAGTCCGCCGCGCGCAGGAAGACCGCGCCCGGGTGCTGCTGGACGATCCTGAAGCCCAGCACGTCGCGGTAGAAGGCGACGCTGCGCTCGACGTCGCGGACGTAGAGGACGGCGTGGTTGAGTCGGCGGATGCCCATCGGCGCTCCTGATCGATGAGGTGTTTCAATCTTCAACGATACCGGGTCGGGCCGATCAGCGGGTGGTGCGGGTTCCCGCGGGGGAACAGTGCGACGATGTGTTCATGAAGGCACGTGTGCTGGTAGTGGACGACGACCCGGCTCTGGCCGAGATGCTCACCATCGTGTTGCGCGGCGAGGGCTTCGACACCGCGGTGGTGGCCGACGGCGCTCGGGCGCTGCCCGCGTTGCGCGAGCTCAAACCCGACCTGGTGCTGCTCGACCTGATGCTGCCCGGGATGAACGGGATCGACGTCTGCAAGGCCATCCGCGGCGAGTCCGGGGTGCCGATCGTCATGCTCACCGCCAAGAGCGACACGGTCGACATCGTGCTCGGCCTGGAGTCCGGCGCCGATGACTATGTCGTCAAGCCGTTCAAGCCGAAGGAACTCGTCGCCAGGGTGCGCGCCCGGCTGCGCCGCACCGAGTCCGAGCCCGCCGAGACCCTCGGCATCGGCGACCTCGTCATCGACGTGCCCGGCCACGAGGTCACCCGCGACGGCAAGGCCATCCAGCTCACCCCGCTGGAGTTCGACCTGCTCGTCGCGCTGGCCCGTAAGCCGCGCCAGGTGTTCACCCGCGAGGTGCTCCTGGAGCAGGTCTGGGGCTACCGGCACGCGGCGGACACCCGGCTGGTCAACGTGCACGTGCAGCGGCTGCGCTCGAAGGTCGAGCGCGACCCGGAGCACCCCGAGGTCGTGCTGACGGTCCGCGGCGTCGGCTACAAGGCGGGCCCCCCGTGACTGGGGCATTTCCCATGGGAGTCAGGTGACGGAGTTTCTCACCAGGCGTTCCCGTGAGCTTGCCGTCGCCGTTGGGGAGCTGATCGCCAACGGCAGGCGGCGCTCAGCCGCGTTCGGCGACCTGTGGCGCCGCTCGCTGCAGTTGCGGGTCGTGGTCAGCACGCTTGCGCTCGGCTCGGCCGTCGTGTTCGTGCTCGGTATGGTCCTGCAAAATCAGATCACCGAGCGGCTGCTCAGCGCCAAGGAACTCGCCGCCGTCGACCAGACCCGCGCGGCCGTGCAGATCGCCGAGCGCGAACTGGTCGGCATCAGCCCCAACTCCGACGCGATAGCCAACCGGCTGGCCAGCGCGCTGAACAAGCTGACCAGCACCTCGCCCGACCAGCAGTCCGGCGCGGGCTCGGCAGGCGCGTTCGAGCCGGTGCTGGTCAACGACGCACCCAACCTGGCGCCCGACAACGTCAGCTTCGCCGGGCCCTACGAGGACGTGCCGAAGTCCCTGCGCGAGTTCGTGCTGTCCAGCCCGGACCGCACGGTCTCCCAGATCTACACCGTCGACCGCGACAACGAGCGGCTGACCTTCCTGATGGTCGGCGCCCCCGTCACCACCACGGCCCCCGCGCTGCAGCTCTACATGCTCTACCCGCTCGCCGCCGAGCAGAGCACCATCAGCGTCGTGCAGAGCACCCTGCTCGTCGGCGGGCTCGTGCTGCTGCTGCTGCTCGCGGGCATCACCAACCTGGTCACCCGGCAGGTCGTGCTGCCGGTCCGCCGCGCCGCCCGCGCCGCCGAGCGGTTCGCCGACGGCGAGCTGGACGAGCGCATGGTGGTCGCGGGCGAGGACGACGTGGCGCGGCTGGCCCAGTCCTACAACGAGATGGCCGAGAGCATCGAGCGCCAGATCCGCCAGTTGGAGGAGTTCGGCCAGCTCCAGCGCCGGTTCACCTCCGACGTCTCGCACGAGCTGCGCACCCCGCTCACCACCGTCAGGATGGCCGCCGACGTGCTGCACGCCTCGCGCAAACAGTTCCCCGCCGGGCTCGCCCGCTCCACCGAGCTGCTCGTCGACGAGCTGGACCGGTTCGAGACGTTGCTCGCCGACCTGCTGGAGATCTCCCGGCTCGACGCGGGCGTGGAGGAACTCGTCTCCGAGTACGCCGACCTGCGCACCATCGCGCGCCGCGCGGTCGAGTCGGTCCGGGTCATCGCGCGCAAGGCGGGCTCGGAGATCGTGCTCGACCTGCCGGAGGACGAGGTCGATGCCGAGGTCGAGTCGCGCCGCGTCGAGCGGATCATGCGCAACCTGCTGGCCAACGCCATCGACCACGGCGAGGGCAGGCCGGTCGAGCTGCGGATGGCGAGCAGCGACGACGCCGTCGCGGTCACCGTCCGCGATCACGGCGTCGGCCTGCGCACGGGCGAGGCCGAGCTGGTGTTCAACCGGTTCTGGCGCGCCGACCCGTCGCGCAACCGGCACACCGGCGGCACCGGCCTCGGCCTGGCCATCAGCATGGAGGACGCCCGCCTGCACGGCGGCGGCCTCGACGCCTGGGGCGAGCCCGGCCAGGGCGCCTGCTTCCGGCTCACGCTGCCCCGACGCCAGGACGTCGACTATGCGGTGAGCCCGCTGCCGCTGCCGCCCGCCGACGTCCGGCCGGTCACCCAGGCCGCCCAGCAGCCGCTCGCGGTGCCCGAGGAGGTGTATCCGTGACAAGGACTTCGGCGACAACCACAGTCCTCGCGCTGCTGTCCGCGGTGGTGCTCGCGGGCTGCGCGAACATCCCGGACCAGACGCTGCCCAAGGTGGTGCTGGACGCGCCCGCCGAGCAGCCCCGCCCGATCCGCAAGCCCACCCCCGACCTCGACCTGTACCCGCTGGTCCAGGAGTTCATCGACCGTTCGGGCAGGCCGGAGGCGGCGGCCACCTACCTCACCGAGGCGGCCAAGCAGGACTGGCCGCGCGACCGCCAGTTGACCATCGTGGAGGACGGGGTCAAGACGCGGCCGCTGTCGGTGCAGGAGCCCAGCACCAACGGCGGGGTCAACGAGCAGGCCGTGGTGCTCTCGGCCAAGCAGGTCGGGCGGCTCGCCACGGACCGGTCGTTCTTCCCCAGCGTGCAGCAGGTCGACCTGCGGATCAACGTGCAGCGCCAGCCCGACCTGCAGTGGCGCATCTCCGCCCCGCCGGACGGGCTGCTGATCACGGAGTCCGTGTTCAAGGCCAGCTACCGGCGGGTCAACCTGCAGTTCTTCGACCCCGAGCAGCGCGTCATGGTGTCCGACCCGCGCTATGTGGAGATCGAGCCGCAGGAGGGGCTGGAGGGCCGCGTGGTCAACCTGCTGCTCGCGGGCCCGTCCGACCAGCTCAAGGGCGCGGTGCGCACCCAGTTCGAGGGGGTCGGGCTGCGCACCAACGTGGTGCAGGAGGCCGACGGCGCGATTCTGATCAACCTCACCCAGGTCACCAAGTCCGCCGAGGACAAACAGCGCATGGTCGCGCAGATCGTCAACTCGCTGCGCGAGGTCACCTCCAGCCCGCTGCGGCTGCTCACCGAGGGCCGCTCCTTGATCCCCGGCCAGGAGGACTGGCGCCCCAGCGACGTCGGCTCCTACGACGCGTCACTCAAGCCCGACCTGCTCGGCCTCGTCGTCGTGGACGGCAAACTCCGCTCGATGCGCGACGGCAAACCGGTCGAGGGGCCCGCGGGCGCGGGCGCGTACGACATCGCCAGCGCCGCCCAGTCCCTCGACGGCGGCCAGCTCGCCGTGGTCGAACGCGGCCCAGCGGGCATGCGGTTGCGCGTCGGGCGGACCAACGGGGAGCTGCCCGAGGTCGCCCTGTCCCCGTCCGCCACGCTGACCAGACCCACCTGGCTGCCCGGCGACGGCGACGAGAACGGCAGCAACGAGGTGTGGACCGTGCAGGACGGCACGGTCGTGGTCCGCGCGGTCCGCACCGCGGACGGAAGCTGGCGCAGCTTCCCGGTCGACGCGTCCGAACTCACCCGCGACGGCGGCACCATCACCCAGTTGCGGCTTTCCCGCGACGGTGTGCGGGTGGCCGCCGTGGTCAACGGCGAGGTCAAGGTCGCCGCCGTCGTGCGCACCAACGACGCCGTGGTGATCCGGCCGCCGAGCACCCTGCAGGACGGCCTGTTCAAGGGCGTCATCGGCCTCGACTGGCTCGACCGGGTCACCCTGATCGTGGCCACCGAGCAGAGCGCCCTGCCCGTCGCCAGCGTCCCTATCGACGGGCTGACCTACACCCCGTACAACAGCTCGATCCTGACCCTGCCGGTCACCGCGATCACCGCCGCGCCGAGCCGCTCCGCGGTCGTGACCGATGGGTCGGGCATGTGGTCCACCCAGGAGGCGGGCAAGGTCTGGCAGGTCCACCAGCATGGCCAGGGCCCGCGGTCGCTGCCGTTCTACCCGGGCTGAGCGTGCCTGTGACGACTGACGCGGATCTGTCGGTGTCCGCGGGGATGCTGGCGCCATGATCCTGGAAGCGGTCCTCGACCTGGTCCTGCCCCGCCGCTGCGCCGGCTGCGCGTTGCCGGGCACCTGCTGGTGTCCCATCTGCGCCGACTCCGCCCGCGGCCTGTTCGCCGTCGAACGCACCGCCACCGCGAAGGGCCCGCCGGTCTTCGCCCTGGCGCCGTACGGCGGCCCCGCGCGCCGCATGGTGCTGGCCTACAAGGACCGGGGCAGGCGGGAGCTGGCCGGTGCCATGGGCGCGGCCCTGGCCGAAGCCCTGCCCCGCCTCGCCGACCGCGTCCCGATGCCTGCCGCCTGCGCGCTGTGGCTGGTGCCGGTGCCCTCCCGCACCGCCGCCGCCCGACGCCGCGGCGGTAACCACGTGACCGCCGTGGCCTGCCACGCGGCCCGTCTGCTGGCCGCCGCGGGCACCGCCACCCGCGTCGCCCCCGCCCTGCGGCTCGGCGCGGGCGCCAGGGACTCCGTCGGGCTGGGGCGGGCGGCCCGCGCCGCCAACCTCCGCGGCAGGCTGTCGATGAACCCGGCGGGCGCACCACCGCCGGGCACGCCGGTCATCCTCATCGACGACGTGGTCACCACGGGCGCGACAGCCGCCGCGTGCACCGCCGCACTCACCGCGGCCGGTCACCCCGTCGTCGCCGTGCTGGCCTTCACCGCGACCGGCTGACTCCCACCTGGTGGGAAGTTCCCATACCCCCACACGAGTGAACGTGGCCGGGAACCCTAGATCGTTCCGCGCCGTTGGCCAGATATGCGGCTTCGCGCGAAGACAGTGACGAGTAGTCGGCTGGTGCGTTCGGCCCCAGCCGACGTCTCTCTGTACTACGCCGGTCGGCCGTTCGCCATGGGCCGTCGGGGTGAAAGTAGGACCACCCGTCCGGCCGCCTCCCGACGCCCATGGCCTTATCCACCAGCGGCGTCGTCGCGGGCGGTAATTCTCGGTCGCGGACGGATGTCCCCCGCCTCGGGGGCTGTTGCGGAATCGAAACCCGGGCTAACGTGCTGCGCTATCAACGTTCCCGGTTGGCAGGGAGGAGGCGAGTAGCCCATGACCATGGCGCCGGAGGCGCGTTGACCACTCCCGGAGATCATCTCCGCAGGTCACGCCCCGTTCTGGAGGTTCGTCCAGACAGTCCGGCGCCGCAGGTTTCGGCGGAAAACCAACGCTCGCAAGCAGCGAGGGAGGTCGTGTATGGACATCGTGGTTAAGGGCCGTAACGTCGAGGTGCCGGAGCACTACCGAGTGCACGTCGAGGACAAGCTGACCCGTCTGGAGCGCTACGACCGCAAGGTCATCCGCTTCGACGTGGAGCTGTTCCATGAGCCCAACCGCAGGCAGTCGAAGAACTGTCAGCGTGTCGAGATCACCGGTAAAGGCAAGGGCCCGGCCGTACGGGCCGAGGCGTGTGCGGGCGACTTCTACGCAGCGCTGGACCTCGCGGTGACGAAACTCGAAAACCGGCTCCGCCGCCTGCACGACCGCAGGCGTGTTCACCACGGGCGACGCAGCCCGGCCTCCGTAGCGGAGGCGACTTCCGCCGCTGCCCTCGGCTCCCCCACGAGGAGCGAGACGAACGGCAGGCGTTCCGCGCAGACCGCGGTGCTCGACGCACCCGAGTACGAAGGACTCTCGGAGTTCCCCGAGCAGCGCTGGGAGGACTCCACCGACGCTGCCGACAACCTCCCCGGCCGCATCGTCCGAGAGAAGGAGCACCCGGCCAAGCCCATGACCGTCGACCAGGCCCTCTACGAGATGGAACTGGTCGGACACGACTTCTACCTGTTCGCCGACGCCGAGTCCGGGCAGCCCAGCGTCGTCTATCGGCGCCGGGGGTTCGACTACGGCGTGATCAAGCTGGTCTGACCGCTGCCACCCGATCCGGTGCCCCGGAGCCCTCGGCTCCGGGGCACCGGCGCGTGCGGAACCCGCGGGCGTGCTGACACGTTGGTGCTGAGGTGGGAGGCCATCCGAGTAGCTGCGCGGCGCCGTCGGTGCACGCCGAGCAGCGGGTTGCCTACGATGACGTACAGGAGCGTCCGCGGCGGGCGCACGACTATCAGCTAGCGAGGTTCGACTCCGATGGTGCTGTCCCGAATTCTGCGCACGGGCGAGGGCAAGACGCTCAAGCATCTGCACAAGATCAAAGCGGCGGTCAACTCGCTGGAGCGCGAGGTCATTCCCCTCACCGACGGCCAGCTCGCGGCCAAGACCGACGAGTTCCGCGCGCGCTACGCCGAGTTCGTCAAAAACGGGCTCAATGGCGCCGACGCCCTCGACGAGCTGCTGCCCGAGGCGTTCGCCGTGGCCCGCGAGGCCGCGAAGCGGGTGCTGGGCCAGCGCCACTTCGACGTACAGGTGATGGGCGGCGCGGCGCTGCACCTGGGCAACGTCGCCGAGATGCGCACGGGTGAGGGCAAGACGCTGACCGGCGTGCTCGCCGCCTACCTCAACGCCCTGTCCGGCCTCGGCGTGCACGCGGTCACGGTCAACGACTACCTGGCCAAGCGCGACGCGGAGTGGATGGGCCGGATCCACCGGTTCCTCGGCCTGAGCGTCGGCGTGATCCTCTCGGAGAAGGCCCCGGCGGAGCGCCGCGCGGCCTACGAGTGCGACATCACCTACGGCACCAACAACGAGTTCGGTTTCGACTACCTGCGCGACAACATGGCGTGGACCCTGGACGACATGGTCCAGCGCGGCCACAACTACGCCATCGTCGACGAGGTCGACTCCATCCTCATCGACGAGGCCCGCACGCCCTTGATCATCTCCGGCCCGACCGACTCGACGTCGTACCGCTGGTATGTCGAGTTCGCCCGCCTCGCGCCGAGGATGAAGGGCATGGACATCACGGTGATGTCCGAGACCAAGCAGCTCGCCGAGATCGCCGAAGCCAGCAACCGGTACCACTACGAGTTCGACCGCAAGCGGCGCACCATCGGCGTCACCGACAAGGGCGTCTCGTTCGTCGAGGACCAGCTCGGCATCGACAACCTCTACGAGGCCGGGAACACCCCGCTGGTCGGCTACCTGAACAACTCCCTCAAGGCCAAGGTCTTCTACGAGAAGGACAAGGAGTACATCGTCCGCGACGGCGAGGTGCTCATCGTGGACGAGTTCACCGGCCGCGTGCTGGCGGGCCGCCGCTACAACGAGGGCATGCACCAGGCCATCGAGGCCAAGGAGGGCGTCGAGATCAAGGCCGAGAACCAAACCCTCGGCACGATCACGCTGCAGAACTACTTCCGCCTCTACGACAAGCTCGCGGGCATGACCGGTACCGCGCAGACCGAGGCGGCCGAGTTCGGCGCCACCTACAAGCTCGGTGTGGTGACCATCCCGACCAACCGCGACATGGTCCGCAAGGACCAGGCCGACCTGATCTACAAGACCGAGGAGGCGAAGTTCCTCGCGGTCGCCGAGGACATCGCCGAGCGGCACGAGCAGGGCCAGCCGGTGCTGGTCGGCACGACCAACGTGGAGCGGTCGGAGTACCTGTCGAAGCTGCTGGTGCGCCAAGGCATCAGGCACAACGTGCTCAACGCCAAGCACCACGAGAAGGAGTCCGCGATCGTCGCCCAGGCCGGGCACAAGGGCGCGGTCACCATCGCGACCAACATGGCGGGCCGCGGCACCGACATCGTGTTGGGCGGCAACCCGCAGCACATCGCCGAGGAGGTGCTGCGCGCGCGCGGGCTCGACCCGACCGACACCCCGGACGAGTGGCGCGCCGCGCTGCCGGGCGCGCTGGAGAAGGCCGAGGAAGAGGTCAAGGCCGAGAAGATCGAGGTCATGGCCGCTGGCGGGCTCTACGTGCTGGGCACCGAGCGGCACGAGTCGCGGCGGATCGACAACCAGCTCCGCGGCCGCTCCGGCCGCCAGGGCGACCCGGGCGAGTCCCGGTTCTACCTGTCCCTCGGCGACGAGCTGATGCGCCGGTTCAACGCGGTCCTGGTCGAGCGGGTGATGGAGACCCTGGGGGTGCCCGACGACCAGCCGATCGAGGCGAAGATGGTCACCCGCGCGATCCAGAGCGCGCAGACCCAGCTCGAACGGCAGAACTTCGAGATCCGCAAGAACGTCCTCAAGTACGACGAGGTGATGAACAAGCAGCGCAAGGTGATCTACGGCGAGCGGCTGCGCGTGCTGAAGGGCGAGGATCTGCAGGAGCAGATCGGGCACATGGTCTCCGACGTGATCACCGCCTACGTCCGGGGCGCCACGGCCGAGGGCTACGCCGAGGACTGGGATCACGAGAAGCTGTGGACGGCGCTCAAGACGCTGTACCCGGTCGGTGTGGACTGGGAAGACCTCAACGACCGCGCCGAGCACGACGGCGCCGACATGGACCACGACTTCCTGCGCCGCGAACTGCTCGACGACGCCATGTCGGCGTACGAGGCGCGCGAGACCGAGATCGACGGCAAGGTCGGCGCGGGCGCGATGCGCGAGCTGGAGCGCCGCGTCATGCTCTCGGTGCTCGACCGCAAGTGGCGCGAGCACCTCTACGAGATGGACTACCTCAAGGAGGGCATCGGCCTGCGGGCGATGGCCCAGCGCGACCCGCTGATCGAGTACCAGCGTGAGGGCTTCGACATGTTCGCCGCGATGCTCGACGCGCTGCGGGAGGAGTCGGTCGGCATGCTCTACAGCGTGCCGGTCGAGCCCGCCGAACCCGCCGTCCAGCTCTCGGCGACGCCGACCGCGCTCCCCACCGTCAACCCCGAGGTGGCCGCCCGGCAGGCCGAGCTGCAAGAGCGGCAGGTCCGCGCGCAGGCCGCCCAGCAGCGCGCCCAGGCCGAGCAGGCCGCCGCCGCGACCCGCGCCGACCAGCTTCCGCCCGCGCTGCGCGGGCGGGGCCTCGACGGCCCGGGCGAGCAGCGGCTGAGCTACAGCGGCCCGTCCGAGGGCGGCGGCGTCGAGTCCCACAGCGACGGCACGACCAACGGCGCCCCGGGTGGCGCGGGCGGCACTCGCCGCGAACGCCGCCAGGCCGCCCGCAACGACGCGAAGAAGGGCGGCCGCAAGGCCCCGCGCCGCTGACCGTCCGCGATCCACCCCCGAGGCCACCTGCCCGACGGCGACGTCCGGCAGGTGGCCTCGGGGTTGCCGCCCGGCAACCTTCCCCCGCCACAACCGAGCCACAACCCACGGCGTCTATCAATGGGCCGAGCCGTGTGGGCGGCCGACACTCCCTGGAGGGGGAAACATGAAATCGCTGGTCAAGGGGCTCCTGTCCACCGTGGTCGTCATTGGTGCGTTGGTGGCGGTGGTGCCCGGCGCCACGGCGGCGGGGTGCACGACGACGGTCGGCGTCAACAACGTGTTCGCCCACGAGGGGTCGAACGGCGGGAGCACGCTGATGACGTTCACCGTCTCGGCGACCACGACGACCGGGTGCGACGCCAACGGGTCGGTGGCCTGGAAGACCCTCGACGGGACGGCCACAGTCCCGGGCGGCGACTACGCGGCGGGCGACGGGGTCTTGTACTGGACCGGCCAGTCGGTCGCCAAGACAGTCACCGTGGAGGTGTTCCGCGACGTCGCCCCCGAGGACGACGAGAACTTCACCGTCGTGCTGTCGAACCCCGTCGGCGTGACGATCGATCGCAGTCGGGATGTCGGCATCGGCATCGTCGGCGATGACGACGGCCGCGTGTGGGGTCCGGTCGTGGTCGACATCCAGGGCGGGAAGGTCTGCTGGACCCCGCACGCCTGCAAGGTCACCGTCAGCATCAACGCCGTCGCGAACGCGCCCGTCACCGTGAGCGTCTCGACCGTCGACGGGACCGCCAAGGCCGGGGTCGACTTCGTCGGGATCGATGCGGGCTTGGTGACCATCCCGGCGGGCAAGAACGCGGCGGCGGTGACCGTGCAGCTCCTGCCCGACGAGCGCGGCGAGCGCGTCGAGGAGTTCGGGCTCGTGATCAGCGACCCGTCCACGGGCACGATCGGCAACCCCAAGTCGACCGTGACGGTCATTCCGCAGCAGTGAGCGCCTCGGCCTCGGCCGTCGCGTTCGCCTGCTGGTAGAGCCGGACGGCTCGGGACCGGTGGTCGGCGGCGGCGGCCGGGTCGCCGGTCCGGGCGGCGAGGTCGGCGAGGTCGCGGTGTAGGTGGGCTTCCTCGAAGTGGTCGGGGACCCGGGCTCGGACGGTGCCGGCGAGTTCGAGGTGGTGGCGGGCGGCGGTGAGGTCGCCCGCCAGCAGGTGGGTGCGGCCGAGTTGGTTGAGGACCGACGCTTCGCTGTGTCGGTCGCCGACGTCGCGGGTGATGGCCAGGGCTTGGCGGAAGTGGTCCACGGCGGCGGGGAAGTCCTTGCGTGCCAGGTGAACCAGGCCCGCGTCGAGCAGGGTCTCCCATTCCAGCCAGCGGTCGCCGATGTCCCGGCTGATCGCGACGGCCGAGTCGAAGTGGTGCAGTGCCAGGGTGAAGTCCTCGCGTTGCAGGTATGCCTCGCCGAGGGTGTCCAGGGTGTTGGCCTCCAGCCTGGCGATACCCAGGTCGCGAAAAGCCTTGAGGGCGGCCGAAAGCGGCGGCACACTCAGCTCCGCCTTGCCCATTCGGATGTAGGTGTGGCCGAGATTTCGCCTGGACAGCGCCAATCCCAGCTCGTTGCCCGCCTCGGCGCACCGGTCGACGGCCTGCTGGTGGGCGGTGATGGCGTCGTCGAAGCGGCGCAGTTCGGCGTAGGCGTTGGCGATGTTGTTGTGGATGTGGCCTTCGCCAGCCAGGTCGCCCGCGCGCCGGACGACGGCCAGGGCGCGGGTGTTGGTGTCCAGCGCGTCCTGGAGCCTGCGGGTCATGAAGAACGCGACCCCCAGCGCGCGCAGCATTTCGCTCTCGGCCCGGGGATCGCCGAGGTCGGCCGCCGCGGCGGCACCCTGGCGGCACAGGTCGATCCGCTCGTGCCAGTGGCCGGTGGCCTCGTAGAAGCTGGTCAGCAGGTAGGTCAGCTCCCAGGCGTGCGCGAGCCGCCCGGTCTCGCGGGCGTGCTGCACCACCGGCAGGAAGTTGTCCCGCTCGGCGTCGAGGAACGCGAGGGCGGCGTGCTGGTCGTCCTCGAACGGGACGATCGCGTCCGGGAAGCGGATGGTCGGGGTGACCACGTCCCGGGCCGGGTTGACGAGCTGGTTCGCTCGGTGCGCGATCAGCAGGTACCAGTCGAACAGCCGCTCGCCGACGTCGGCAGGCTCGTCCGGGGTCGCGCACTGGCGCGCGAAAACCCTTGTCAGGTCATGGAAGCGGTACCGGTCCGCGCCGACGGCGGTGACCAGGTGGGCGATGGACAGCTCGTCGAGCGCGTGGCCGCCGACCGACCGGTCGACCCCGCACACCGCGGCGCCGAGGTGGGTGCTGAACGTCGGACCCGGGTGCAGGCCGAGCCTGCGGAACAGCGTGGCAGGCTGCGCGGCCAGCGGGTGGTAGGCGCTGGCAAGTACCGCGCGCACGGTTCTGGCGTCACCCTCCACGGCCAGGCTGTCGAGCCTGCCCGCGGTGCTGTCCAGTTCCGCGGCGAACTCGGCGATCGGCCGCTTCGGGTGTCCGACCAGCCGGGCCGCGGCGATCCGCAGCGCCAGCGGCATCCCGCCGCACAGCCGGGCCAGCCAGGCCGCCGGATCGGCTTCCCGTTCGACCCGGTCGACGCCCAACACGCTGCCCAACAAGGAGATCGCGGCGTCGTGGGTGAGCGCGTCGACCGCGATCACCCGCAGCGCGTGCCGGGTGGACAGCGCGGCGAGGCTGCTGCGGCTGGTCACCACCAGCAGGTTCCGTCCACTTGGGACCAACGGGAGGACGTCGTCGGCGCGGCCGACGTTGTCCACCACGATGAGGAACCGCCTGCCGCTGACCAGAGTCCGGTAGAGCGCGGACTTCTCCTGCGGTGAGGTCGGCATCCGGTCGTCTGGCACGTCGAGGCTGTGCAGGATGTGGGTGAGGGCGTCGTCGCCGGACAGCGCGGACTTCGGATCGTGGCCGCGCAGGTCGAGGAACAGGTGCCCGTCCGGGAAGGCGCGGGTCGCCTGGTGCGCCCACTGGATGGCGAGCGAGGTCTTCCCCATGCCCGCCGGGCCACAGATCACCGCGATCGGCAGGTCGTCCTCGGTGGCCAGCAGGGTGTCCAGCGCCCGGATCTCGTCGTCGCGGCCGGTGAAGTGGCCGACCCGCGCCGGAAGCTGCGCGGGCACGATGGCGGTGGACGCCGTGGTGATCGGGACGGCGGGCGGTGCGTCCAAAGTGGAGTCACGACGCAGGATCGCGGTGTGCAGTTCGGACACCTCGGGGCCAGGGTCGACGCCGAGCTGGTCGGCGAGAGTGCGCCGAAGTCGTTGGTAGGCGGCCAAAGCCTCGGCCTGCCGACCCGCCCGGTAGAGCGCGAGCATGTAGATCCCGGTGAGCCGCTCGCGGGTCGGGTGCTCGGCCTGGAGACCCGACACGGCGTTGAGCACCTCGTGCTGCCTGCCGATCCAGACCTCGACGTCGAACAGTTCCTCCAAAGTGGACAGTCGAAGTTCGTGCAGCCGGTCGACCTCGCCCGCCGCCCAGCCCTCGACCGGCGCGTCGGCCAGCGCGTCGCCGCGCCACAGGGCGACCGCCGCGCGGAGTTCGGCCGCCGCGTCGTCGAGCGAACCGCCCGCGCGCAGTGTGCGGGCGCGCTCGACCCGCTCGGTGAACAGGTGCGCGTCGACCGACGACCGCGCCGCGGTCAGCACGTATCCGGGCTCCCGGGTGACCAGCATCGGCGGCAGCCCGCACGCCGCGAGCGCCTGCCGGATGCGGGCGACGTGGCTGTGCAGCGTCTTCACGGCGGTACGCGGCGGGTCCTCGCCCCAGAGCGCGTCGACCAGTCGGGTGAACGGCAGCATCGTGCCCGGATGCAGGGCGAGCGCGGCGAGCACGGCCCGCTGCCTGCCGCCGAGCAGCGCGGCCGGTCCGGCCGGGCCGACGACCTCGATCGGTCCGAGAACGCGCAGGTCGGGTAAGCCTTGCTCGATCATCCGCACTCCCGGCCGTGTGGTCACCGTGAGCTTAGGGCACCCCCTCACAACCCAACCGCAACCGGTCCGCAGCCGGGCCGCTGTCTGCTGACGACATTCGACGAGCGGGCGAGGGGTCCGCTCGACACAGCAGAGGGAGCAGTCCGATGTCGATCACCACCTCCGGGCGCAGCAGGGGCGTCGTCGCCGTCGCCGCGCTGGCCGCGGTGTGCCTGACGGCGGGCCTGGTGCAGGCCCAGGCCGTCGCGCAGGAGCCGCCGCGCCCGTCCGATTTCATCGAGTACCCGCCGCCGCCCCCGGTGGATTCCCTGCGGGACACCCCCGCCCTGGCCACCATCGCCCAGGACGCCACCGACACGTTCAAGTACGCCATGGCGGTCGTGGCCGCCAACCAGGACCCGGCCGCCTACCGGGAAGGCACCGTGGAGGCCGACCTGGCCGCCGCGTTCGCCGCCGCGCCGGAAGGCGTCCGGGACAAGGCGAAGGCGGAGTCGACCCGGCTGCTCGACTCGAAGGACTCGGTCGCCCGCGAGTTCGGCAAGTCGGCCGCGCTCACCCCGGCCGAGTTCGCCCGGCTCGGCTTCGACGGCGCGTTCGACAAGGTCGCGGTGAACCGGGACGGGCTGCGGGTGGACATCCAGTCCATCGCCGACCGCATCGAGCGGGAGTCGCGGGCCGAGGACACCGCGCATATGCAGTACCTCAAGGCCAGTGGCATCCCGCCGCAGCAGTGGGCCGCCCTGCCCAAGGTCACCGACCTGCGGCTGCGGCTGGAGAAGGTCAAGTGTGTCGAGGAGACCGACATCAACTGGCCCGGCTCCGACGAGATCGCGATGGGCGGCGTCAGCGTCGACAACGACGGCACCACCAAGAAGGTCTCCCGGTTCGTCGTGCCCGCCTACGACGGCTTCGACCAGGGCGAGTCGTTCGTCTACGCCGCGCCCGGCAAGTCCTATGTGCACTTCCCGATCGAGCCCGGCGCGTACCCGCGCAAGTACGTGATGGCCATGATGATGGTCGAGGAGGACAACGGCGGCTTCGCGGACATGCTCAACACGGCCTGGGCGAAGGTCAAGGACAAGGTGCAGCAGGCGATCGCGCAGGCCGTCGCGGGCGCGACGAGCGCGTTCATCGGCCCGGCCCTCGCCGAGGCGCTGGGCCAGATCGTGGCCTGGCTGGTGACCAGCTTCGTCGGCTGGATCATCTCGCTGTTCTACGACGACCTGTTCAAGCCGGTGACGGTCTCGGTGAAGCTGCCGTCGGTGTGGGCCTACAAGTACGACAACGGGGTCACCTCGGGCTGGGACAACTGGCGCACGGGCACCCACACGTCGACCTTCTACCAGGACACCGGCGACTGGAGCGCGGACGGCATCTACAAGGCGAACATCCACTGGGAGCTGAAGACGACCTGACCAGTGCGAGGTGAGCCGCCCGGGTGGACCTTGGTCCGCCCGGGCAGCTCACTGCTCACGGCACCGTCCCCGGCAGCAGCGGCCGTAGGGCGGTGCACCGCCACGTCCCGCCCACCAGCTCGACCCGCCCCGCGACCGACATCCCGCGCCACCCGTCCGGCCTGCACGTGGCCCACACCCGCACCGACGCGCACAGCTCCACCGCCCCCGGCCCCACCCGACAGGTGTGCAGCGACAGCAGCCGGTGCCTGCTGCCCCCGGACACCCGGACGCGGGTCAGCATCGCCTCGTACACCGGGGCGTCCATCGCGCCGCGGAGCTGGGCGAGCGGGCGGCGCCCGTCGAGGGCCTCCAGGAGCAGTGTCATCAACCGCCACAGCGCGTTCCGGGCGGCGCCCGGCTCGTCGCGCACCGGGGCGTCCGCGCGCGTCCACGACAGCTCGACCACCCGCCGCTCCGGCCGCGGCGCGGGCGTCGACCACGGCGGCTCGTGTTCCCCCAGCACCGGCGGCTCGTACTCCGGCAGCGTGCTCAACAGCACCATGTGTCCCCCCTGGTTCCGACTCACGGAACTGAGCGGGCCGCGGGCCGGATGGGGACGGCTGCCAACTCATGGGGTGAATCCGATGCGAAACCCGGCAGGATCGACAGCGGTGGTGTACGAGACGCCGCGAATCCACAATGGACGAACTGGAGTCCCGCTATGCGGCTGAACCCCGCCGGACCAGTTCGAAGCACAGCACCGCGGCCGCGCTGGCCACGTTGAGCGACTCCACCCCGCCCGCCATCGGGATCGACACCCACCGGTTGACGTGCGGGCGCACGCCCGCGCTGACGCCATCGGACTCACTGCCCAGCACGAACGCCACCCGATCGGGCAGTTCCGCCGTGAACACCGACCGCCGGGCGCCCGCGTCCATGCCGTAGAGCGGATAGCCCGCCGCCCGCAGGTCGGCCGCCGCCTCCTCGGCCGTGGCGCAGCGCAGCACGGGTGCGCTGAACGCCACACCGGCCGAGGCCTTCACCACCATCGGGTCGATCGTGGCGACGCCGCGGCGCGGGACCACGATGCCGCCGATCCCGGCGGCGGTCGCCGTGCGCAGGATCATGCCCACGTTCGCGGGCGTGGTGATGCCGTCGAGCAGCAGCACACTGCGCGGCGCCGACTTGCCCGCGAGCGCGTCGGCGAGCCTGCGCATCCGCGGCGCGACGACGTCGGCGAGCACGCCCTGGTCCTGCTTTCCGTTGCCCGCCAACACTTTCACCCGATGCGGGGTGGCCCGCTGGACCGGCACGCCGCGGCCGCGGGCGGCATCGATGATCTCCCGCGCGGCGACGCCGTGCGCGTTGTCGGCGAGCACGACCTTGTCCACCGACAGCCGCTCGTCGGCCAGCGCCTCCAGCACCGGCTTGCGGCCGTAGACGGTGACGAATCGGTCCTTGGGTGACAGGTCGTGAGACACAGCACGCAGCATCGCACGCCGCTGTGTGGACATCACTGCCTCAGCACCGCTGTGTCGACATCACCATGTGTCAGGATCGGCCCATGCCTGACCGTCTGTCCGCCCTCGACGCCTCCTTTCTGTACCTGGAGGACCAGTCGACGCCGATGCACGTCGGCGGGGTGGCGGTGTTCCGCAGGCCCAAGTCCGGCTTCGCCTACGCCCAGCTCGTCTCGCTGATCGAACAGCGGCTGCCGCTGGTGCCGCGCTACCGGCAGAAGGTCGTCGAGGTGCCCGGGCACCTGGCCCGCCCGGTCTGGGTGGACGACCCCGGCTTCGACGTCGCCTACCACGTGCGCCGCTCGGCGCTGCCCCGCCCGGGCAGCGACGAGCAGTTGTTCGACCTGGTCGGGCGGCTGCTGGCGCGCCCGCTCGACCAGACCCGCCCGCTGTGGGAGGCGTACCTGGTCGAGGGCCTGGCCCGCGGGCACGTCGCCCTGGTCACCAAGACCCACCAGGCGCTGGTCGACGGCATCCGCACGATCGACTTCGGCCAGGTCATCCTGGACGCCACCCCGCAGATCCCCGACTCGGCGCCCGACGACCCGTGGCTGCCCCGCCGGATGCCCGGCCCGTCCCGGTTGGTGCTCGACGCCGTCGCCGAGACGGTGCAGCGCCCGCGCGAGATCGTGGAGAACGTGCGCTCCGCGGTCACCGACGCCGTGGCGACCACGCAGAAGCTCGCCGGGCTCGTCGGCACCCTGGTGTCCGCGATCGGCATCGCCGCCAGCCCGGCGCCCGCGGGCCCGCTCAACGCCGCCGTCAGCAAGGCCCGCCTGTTCGCCGTCGCCCGGGCCCGGCTGGACGACCTGCGCGGCGTCCGCGCGGTCCACGGCGGCACCGTGCACGACGTGGTGCTGGCCGTCGTCGCGGGTGGGCTGCGCTCGTGGCTGCTGTCCCGGGGCGAGCAGGTCACCTCGTCCACTGTGGTGCGCGCGCTGGTGCCGCTGGCCGTGCGCGACGACGACGCCGACGGGACGGTGCCGGGGATGCTCGGCAACAAGGTGACCGCGCAGCTCGTCGACCTGCCGGTGGGGGAGCCGAACGCGTTCGTGCGGCTGCAACACATCAGCCACGCCATGCACGCGCACAACGACTCCGTGCGCTCGGTGGCCGCCACGGCGCTGCTGCGCGTCGGCGGGTTCGCCCCGCCCACGCTGCACTCGCTTGGCGCGCGGGCGGCGGCGTCGTTCTCCCAGCGGATCTTCAACCTGGTGGTCACCAACGTCCCCGGCCCGCAGATCCCGCTCTACGCGGGCAACGCGCGGATGACCGAGATGTTCCCGGTGATGCCGCTGGGCCGCAACCAGGCGCTGGCCATCGGGGTCACCTCCTACGACGGCGGGGTGTACTTCGGGCTGACCGGCGACCGGGCGGCCATGTCCGATGTGGACGTGCTGGCGAGGATGCTGGAAGAGTCGGTAGAGGAACTGTTGACGACCGTGAGAGCGTGATGATTTGAGGGTGTACGTACCGGCGACGGTGGTCATGCTGCGCGCGCTGAACGCCGACGGGGAGCTGTCCGCGATCGGCAACACCGCGTTCGCCCTGACCCCCGCGCTGCGCGAGTCCTACGCGACCGGCGGCGACGAGGAGTTGGAGTACGCGGCCATGCTCGACGCGGCCCGCGCGTCGCTGCGGCTGCTCAACACCGAGCTGATGAGCGAGTCCGACACGCTCATGCGCCGCGCCGTGGTCTCCGCCGACGTCGACGGCGCGCTGCTGCGCCCCGACCTGGACTACTCGGTGGTCAAGCTGGCGGGCCCGATCCCGCTCAAGGCGATCGCCGCGATCCACTTCGACACCGAGGAGGCCGAGGGCGCGGTCCAGGCCGCCGCCGCCGTGGTCGACGCCGCCGACCTGGGCGACCCGGACGCCGAATTCACCCTCGGCGACGCCGAGGACCACGACCTGGCCTGGTACGCCCCGCAGGAGTTGCCGTTCCTGCTGGAGCTGATGTAGGCCACCGGCCCGATCATCCGGTACATCCCATGACAGGATGTCGGCCCGGGGTGAGCGGCGGCCACGAGCGCGCTCACCCGCGCCGACGTCGAAGCCGAGTCACAGGGAGGCGAGCCACACGATGGACGCCGTTTCGTCCGTTCCCGAGCCGATCAACGAGCCGATCCGCTCCTATGCCCCCGGGTCCGCCGAGCGCGACTCGCTCCAGGCGCGGATCGCCGAGTTGGAGTCCGAGCAGGCCGAACTCACCATGACCATCGGCGGTGCGCAGCGGATGGCCGGGGGCCCGCTGGTCGACGTGGTCCAGCCGCACGACCACCGGCACGTCCTCGGTGTCACCGCCCAGGCCACCACCCGCGACGTGGCCGACGCGGTCGCCGCCGCGAAGAAGGCCGCCCCCGGCTGGCGCGAGCTGCCCTTCGACGAGCGCGCCGCCGTGCTGCTGCGCGCCGCCGACCTGCTCGCCGGGCCGTCGCGGGCCACGCTCAACGCCGCCACCATCCTCGGCCAGTCGAAGTCCGCGCAGCAGGCCGAGATCGACGCGGCCTGCGAGCTGATCGACTTCTGGCGCTACAACGTCGCCTTCGCCCGCAGGCTGCTCCAGGAGCAGCCGGAGTCGGCGCCGGGCATGTGGAACCGGTTCGACCACCGCCCCCTCGACGGCTTCGTCACCGCGATCACCCCGTTCAACTTCACCGCCATCGCGGGCAACCTGCCCACCGCGCCCGCGCTGATGGGCAACACCGTGGTGTGGAAGCCGTCGCCGACGCAGGCGCTGGCCGCGCACCACACCATGCGGCTGCTGGAGGCCGCCGGGTTGCCCCCCGGTGTGATCAACCTGGTCACCGGGGACGGCGCCGCGCTCAGCGAGGTCGCGCTCACCGACCCGGACTTCGCCGGGCTGCACTTCACCGGCTCCACCAGGACGTTCAAGAACCTGTGGCGGCTCATCGGGGACAACCTCGACACCTACCGGTCCTACCCGCGCATCGTGGGGGAGACCGGTGGCAAGGACTTCGTTGTCGCGCACCCGTCGGCCGACGCGGACGCCGTGGTCACCGGGCTGGTGCGCGGCGCGTTCGAGTACCAGGGACAGAAGTGCTCCGCCGCGTCACGCGCCTACATCGCGCGGTCGCTGTGGGAGGGCGGGGTGCGCGAGCAGCTTGTCGACACGGTGAATTCGCTGTCCTACGGCGACGTCACCGACTTCGCGCATTTCGGTGGGGCCGTCATCGATTCCCGCGCCTTCGCCAAGCATTCCGAAGCCCTGTCGGCGGCGGCGGCGAATTCGTCCATCGAGGTACTGGCAGGCGGGACCGCCGACGATTCCGTGGGCTACTTCGTGCAGCCGACGGTGCTGCTGGGCAGCGACCCGCTGCAGGACGTGTTCACCACCGAGTACTTCGGCCCGATTCTCGCCGTGCACGTCTATGACGACGCCGAATACGCGAAGGTGCTGGAGCTGGTCGACTCGTCGTCGCCCTACGCGCTGACCGGCGCGGTGTTCGCCACCGACCGGGCCGCCGTCGAGCAGGCGCACCGGGCGCTGCGGTTCGCGGCGGGCAACTTCTACGTCAACGACAAGCCGACCGGTGCCGTCGTCGGCCAACAGCCCTTCGGCGGCAGCCGGGCGTCGGGCACCAACGACAAGGCGGGCTCGATCTACAACCTGCAGCGCTGGGTGAGCCCCCGGTCGATCAAGGAGACCTTCGTCCCCGCGACCGACCACCGCTACCCGCACATGGGCTGACGCACTCCCGGGACATGTCCTCTGTGGACATGTCCCGGGGAGCGTCGCGGGGTCAGCCGCCGGGGAATTCGGCGACCTCGGCCGCCGGGGGAGCCTTGATCTCCACGGCCTTGCCCCAGTCGCTGTAGTCGGCCTGGATCTTGGCGTTCTGGCCTGCGGCCGGGACCTCGGTGATGAAGCGGACCGGCAGGCTGTCGCCGTCGACCCAGACCTCGATCGGGATGGTTTTCACGCCCGACTTCTGCAGCTCGGCGATGGCCGCCTTGTCCATGCCGAGGTCCTTGTCCTTCAGCTTGGCCACGTCGACCACGATCGAGTAGTGCGTGGTCGCCTTGCCGTCGATCTGGTCGGCCTTGACCGACTTGATCTCGCCGCTCTCGGTGAGCTGCGCCAGCATCTTGCGCGGGTCGGTGTCCTTGACCGAGTCGAACGAGTTGCCCAGCGGGTTGGTGCCGCCCAGGTCCAGCTTGAGCCACGGCTTGCCGGGCTCCAGCTCCTGCCCGGTCTTGAGGTAGAGGGCGTTGTCCACGAACAGGACGGTGATCTCGCCCTGGGGCGTGGCCATCGTCATCCGCATCGCGGTGTCCTCGCCCGCGAAGCTGAAGTCGCCCTGGCCCTCCAGGGTCTCCCCGCCCACCCCGCCGGTGAACGTCATGTGCGCGCTCTTGGCGCTGTTGCTCTTCTGCGCGACCGCGTCGCTGAGCGACTTGAGGCTGTCGAAGCCCGCCTGGCCGCCCGCCTTTGCCTCGGTGTTCGTGCCGCCGCCGGTCGGGGCGGAGTTGTCGGCCGAGGTGCACGCGGTCAGCGTCACAGCGGCCAACGCCGCACCGCAGACCAGCAGTTTCGTGCTACGCATGAAGCGATGTCCCCCTTGAAAGTGAAGTGTCCCGTCGAACCTAATTGACGTGTGGCGACCCCCGGCGGTTGCCCCCCGGCTCACTCCGGGTGCTCGTCGACACCGGCCTTCGAGCCCAGCAGCCTGCGCAGGGACGCCAGCCTGCCGGGGGTGGCCTCGCCGTCGGCGACAACCGAGTCGAGCACGCAGTCCGGGTCCTCCGGCGCGCCGAGGTGGCCGCAGCCCGGCGGACACTCCTCGGCGGGCGCCACGAACTCCTCGAACGCCGCCACGATGTCGTTCGGCTTGATGTGCGCCAGCCCGAACGACCGGATGCCGGGGGTGTCGATCACCCAGCCGCCGCCGGGCAGCGGCAGCGCGACCGCCGTGGTCGAGGTGTGCCTGCCCTTGCCGACCGCGCTGACCACGCCGATGGCCCGCGCGGCGTCCGGCACCAGCCGGTTCACCAGGGTCGACTTGCCCACCCCGGAGTGCCCGACCAGCGCGGACACCCGGTCGGTGAGCCAACTGTGCAGGTCGGCGGGGTCCTCGTCGTGCCGCGTGACCACGACCGGCAGATCCAGCTCGGCATACCCGGCGAGCAGCTCGCTCGGGTCGGCCAGGTCGGCCTTGGTCAGGCACAGCACCGGGGCCAGCCCGCCCGCGAAAGCCGCGACCAGACACCTGTCGATGAACCCGGTGCGCGGCGGCGGGTCGGCCAGCGCGCACACGATGAGCAACTGCTCGGCGTTGGCCACCACGACCCGCTCGAACGGGTCGGTGTCGTCGGCGGTACGCCGCAGCACGCTGTCGCGCTCGGCGACCCGGACGATGCGGGCCAGGGTGTCGTGCGCGCCCGAGGTGTCGCCGACAAGGTCCACCGAGTCGCCGATGACGACAGACGTGCGGCCCATCTCGCGGGCCCGCATCGCGACCACGAGGTGGCCGGGGTCGCGGTCGACCGCGCACGTCCAGCGCCCTCGGTCCTTGCCGACGACCATCGCGGCGACCGCGTCGGCGTGCTCGGGGCGGCGCTTGCTGCGCGGCCGTGTGCCCCGACCTGGGCGTACCCGGACGTCGGTCTCGTCGAGCTTGCTCCAGTCGCCGCGCTTGCCCCGGCCGGTCACGTCAGTAGTCCCCGCCGAGGTCCCCGCCGAGCATTCGGGCCCACCGGTCCGGGAAGTCGGGCATCGTTTTCGCCGTCGTGCCGATGTCGTCCACGGAGACGTCGGCGACGACCAGGCCGATGATCGCGCCCGCCGTGGCCATCCGGTGGTCGGCGTACGCGCGCCAGGTGCCACCGTGCAACGCGGTGGGCCGGATCTCCAGGCCGTCGCGGGTCTCCTCGGCGTCACCGCCGAGCCCGGTGATCTCGGCGGTGAGCGCGGCCAGCCGGTCGGTCTCGTGGCCGCGCAGGTGCGCGATGCCGCGCAGGTGCGAGGGCCCGTCGGCCAGCGCGGCGAGCGCCGCCACGGTCGGGGTCAGCTCGCCGACCTCGTGCAGGTCGATGTCGATGCCCGCGAGCCGCTCGGGCCCGCGCACGGTCAGCGCGCCATCGGTGAGGGTCACCGCGCAGCCCATCCGGCTCAGGATGTCGCGGATAGCGTCGCCGGGCTGGGTGGTGCTCGACGGCCACCCGGTCACCGTGACCTCGCCGCCGGTCACCGCGGCGGCGGCCAGGAACGGGGTGGCATTGGACAGGTCCGGCTCGATCACCCAGTCGCGCGCGGCGACCGGGCCCGGCTCGACCCGCCACGTGTTCGGCTCGGCGTCGTCCACGGCCACGCCCGCGTCGCGCAGCATGGCCACCGTCATCTCGATGTGCGGCATGGAGGGAACGGGTTTGCCGTCGTGGTGCACGGTCAGTCCCTTGTCGTACCGGGCGCCCGACAGCAGCAGCCCGGAGACGAACTGCGAGGAGGCGGAGGCGTCGACGGTCACCGTGCCGCCCGCGATGGCACCCGTGCCCACCAGCGTGAACGGCAACGCGCCGCCCTCGACCACCGCGCCGACCGCGCGCAGCGCGTCGAGCACCGTGCCCATCGGCCGCTCCCGCGCGCGCGGGTCGCCGTCGAACCGGATCTCCCCGTCGGCCAGCACCGCGGCGGGCGGAACGAACCGCATGACGGTGCCCGCCAGCCCGCAGTCGACCGCGGCCGGGCCGCGGAAGCCCGGGTGCCCGCCGACCCGGACCGTGGTGGCGTCGACCTCGACCGGGACGCCCAGCGCGCGCAGCGCGTCGATCATCAGGTCGGCGTCGCGGCCCTGGAGCGCGCCGGTGAGGGTGCTCTCCCGCCCGCTCAGCGCGGCCAGCACCAGCGCCCGGTTGGTGATCGACTTCGAGCCGGGGATCGCCACGGTGGCGGCAACCGGGGTCCATGCTCGGGGGGCTGGCCAGGGCTGCGGCATGGGTCAATCCTCCCGCACCTGGCGATTCGCCCGGTTACCGGCTCGCCACTGTCGGCCCGGCGTGCCACGATTCGGGCAGTGATCGGCTCGGACAGTGATCGGGAGGTGGACACCTTGTGCGGCAGGTACGCGGCCACGAAGGACCCGGCGACGCTGGCGGCCGAGTTCGACGCCGTCGACCTCACCGAGGACGCGCCCCGGGCCGACTACAACGTCGCGCCGACCAAGAGCGTGGTCGCGATCGTGCAGCGACATCCGCGCGACGCCGAGGGCGACGTCGACGAGAGCACCACTGAGCGCTCCCTGCGGGTGATGAAGTGGGGCCTGGTCCCGGCCTGGGCCAAGGACGCGTCGATCGGCTCGCGGATGATCAACGCGCGGTCGGAGAGCGCGGCCGAGAAGCCGGCGTTCAAGACCTCGCTGGCCCGCCGCCGCTGCATCCTGCCCGCCGACGGCTGGTACGAGTGGCGCCGCGACGGCAAGGTCAAGCAGCCGTTCTACACCACCCCCCAGGACGGCTCCAGCCTGGCGATGGCGGGCCTGTGGTCCGCCTGGCACGACAAGGCCGACTCCGCCGCGCCGGTGCTGATCACCTGCTCCGTGCTGACCACCGACGCGATCGGCCCGCTCAGCGAGATCCACCACCGGATGCCCCTGCTGCTCGGCCCGGACGCCTGGTCGAGGTGGCTCGACCCGGACAGCCAGGACGTCGCCGAGCTGCTGGCGCCGCCGTCCGCGGAGCTGGTCGCGGCCTTGGAGCTGCGCCCGGTGACCACGGCGGTCAACAGCGTCCGCAACAACGGCCCCGAGCTACTCGCCCGCTACGAGCCCGTCCCCGATGTGGCCGAGCCCGACTTGTTCTCGGTCGAGGCGACGTGAGCACCGCGGAGATCGACACGCCGCACGGCTTGGCCCGTGCCGAGCTGCACTGTGCCCCGGAGGGCCGCGCCGGACTGCTGCTCGGGCACGGCGCGGGCGGCGGCATCGGCGCCCCCGACCTCGTCGCCGCCACCCGCGGCGCCACGGCGGCGGGCGTGCACGTCGCGCTGGTCGAGCAGCCCTACCGGGTCGCGGGCCGCCGCGCCCCGGCCCCCGCCCGCCAGCTCGACGCCGCCTGGCTCGCGGTCGCCGACCACCTCGCGTCCCTCTGGTTCGACGGCCTGCCGCTGGTGTTCGGCGGCCGCTCGTCCGGGGCCAGGGTGGCCTGCCGCACGGCACTGGACGGCGAGGCGGTCGGCGTGGTCTGCCTGGCCTTCCCCGTGCACCCGCCCGGCAAGCCGGAGAAGACCCGGCAGTACGAACTCGACGCCGTCGCCGTCCCGACCCTGGTCGTGCAGGGCGAGAGCGACCCGTTCGGGCAGCCGCAGCCCGCCCACCACCGCGACATCGTCACCGTGCCCGGCGACCACTCCCTGCGGCGCGAACTCCCGGTGATCTCCCGCACCATCGAGGAATGGCTCGACCGCATCCTGCGCCCCCTCGACTGACCGCGCTTGTCATGGCCATTTTCGTACGGTCTTTGCCGGGGTAATAGTGCGGCTGTGCGCGGCGATCCATTCGCATGTCTCGGCGTTCACCGAACACGTCGCGGCGAAGTCGTCGGCCAGCGCGGGCGTCAATTCGTTCTCCTCGATCGCCCGCTTGACCTGGGTGGTCAGCGTCACCAGTTGCTCCAGGTCGCCAAGGACGAACGGAACACCCTGGGGCATAGGGCATTTCGCGCAGCAGGCGGGTTTGTTCGACGCCAGGGCGTCGATGACGCTGATATTCACGATTTCTCCAACATCGTAGGCGTGACCGGCCGACCGGGCGGCGACCTTTCCGTGTCGACAGGCACTGCCTGCTGGGCCGGTGTGCGGAACGGGGGATCCGTCGAAACCGAGGAAACACCCGGTCGGGCGACACCGCAATACTTCAGGCCGAATTTCCGGTAAAAATACTCCTATGCGGTGATTCTGTTTCACGCCGGGCGCATTGAGTCTTTCGTATCGGGTGTAAGATCCCTTCGTAACGAGTGAGGTGTTGGATGTCTGTAGAGGTCGGCACGACGGGGTCGACGGTCCCGCGTCGCCAACTCGGCCGGTTCCTGCGCGACTTGCGCGGCCAGGCGCGGATGACCGTTCGGGCGGCAGCCAAGGAACTGGAGTGGTCCGAGGCCAAGATGTGGCGCATCGAGACTGGTCAAACCTCGCTGCGCAGCCTCGATGTCCAAGCCATGTGCGTGCTCTACGGCGCACCAGTGGAAGCTACGACAGCCTTGATGGCACTCGCCAAGGAGACCAAGGCGCGCGGCTGGTGGATGAGCTACAGCGACGTCATCCCCGAGGGATTCGATATCTACCTCGGACTTGAGGAAGCCGCCGCACAGTTGCGGTGGTACGAGTCTGAAGTCGTACCGGGCATCCTTCAGACGGAGAGCTACGCGCGTATATTGATCCAGACGGACAATCCGGGCGTTCGCGTTGACGAGATCGATCGACGCGTGCAGGTACGGATGGGGCGACAGGCACTGCTCTCCAGGAGGGCTAGGCCGCTGAAGGTGAATGTCGTCCTGAACGAGGCGATCCTGCACCGCCCTGTAGGTGGCACTGCGGTGATGGCCGAACAGCTTCGGCAGCTCATCAAGGTGGGGCAGTACAGCAACGTTTCGCTGCGAGTCGTGCCCTACCAGGTCGGCCTGCACTATGGGGTTATGTCCGGTCCGTTCGTCAAGCTGGAGTTTCCGACTACCGGGAATGGTCAGCCTACCGAGCCATCTACGGTCTATGTTGACACCTTCACTGGGGCACTCTTCTTGGAGAAACCACACGAGATCGAGCGGTATTCTGAAGCCTTTTCAAGCATGTGGAACACTTCCCTTGATGAGGCGGATTCCATGAATTGTATTGTTGCGGCAGCAAAGGAGATGGAATGATGGATAACGGACAATTGCCTGGCGCCATGTGGTTCAAGAGCAGTAAGAGTAATGGTCAGGCCAACTGTGTGGAGGTAGCCTTCGTGGCAGGTCGTCACGTGGCAACGCGGGACAGCAAGCAGGCTGGGAGCGGTCCCGTTCTGTTCTTCGGCACCCGGCAGTGGTATGCATTCATTCGTGGCGCGAGTTCCTGCTGAGTTGATCACCGCTGGCGGCCGATTTCGGTGTGGCAGATCACCGACCGTATCGAGGTCGAACACCATCGGTTGACCGAGCCACCCGGTTGGGCGCTTACCGGACGAGGGCATTCCACGAAACGATCGAGTCGTTACCGTGGTGTCGTGACTGGCGTCCGGTGACAGCAGGACCAACGATGATCTGGGCGCGCTATTTGCCGATAGCGGACCGCTCTGGGTCGTTCGTTTCCGACGAATCATTACGAGTCTGAGCTTGTGCCAGGGCTGCTCCAGACCGAGCGCTACGCTCGCACCTTGATCCAGACGGACAACCCGGGTGTTGACCCCGAGAAGATCGAGCGGCGCGTGCGGGTTCGCCTGGCACGTCAGGCGCTGCTGTCCCGGAGAATCCGGCCGATGGCGCTGAAAATCGTGCTCAACGAGGCCATCCTGCGTCGCCCGGTCGGCGGCTCCGCCATTATGGCGGAGCAGCTTCGGCGACTCTTCGAAATAGCTCAACTTGGCAATGTCTCGCTCCGCGTCATGCCCTACTCGGCCGGTCTTCACTACGGTGTCATGTCGGGTCCGTTTGTCAAGCTGGACTTCCCGAGAACCGGGAGCGGTGAGCCCACCGAACCGCCGACGATCTACGTAGAAAGCTTCACCGGAGCGCTATTTCTGGAAAAGCCTCATGAGATCCAGCGATACACCGCAGCCTTCACGAGCATATGGAACGCATCACTCAGTGAGGTGGACTCCCTGAGGTACATCGCAAGCGCGGAAAGGGAGATGGGAAATGAGCACCATGCGATTGGCCAACGTCACGTGGGTCAAGAGTAGCCGTAGCAACGGGCAGGCGGAGTGTGTTGAGGTCGCCTTCCTTGACGAACACCAGGTGGCAACGCGGGACAGCAAGCAGGCCGAGAGCGGTCCCGTCCTGTTCTTCGGCACCCGGCAGTGGTACGCATTCATTCGTGGCGCGAGTTTCTGCTGAGTTGATCGCAGTCCCACCGCCTTTGCGTTTCCGGACAATCTGGTTGGGGCGCGGCGCCGTCACGCCCAACAGGAAGCCCGGCTTGGGCTGGGGGGTGTGTTGTCCACGTTGTCGGTGACCTGGATGAATCACCCACAGCAGGAGGCAGACCACGCCTACAAACCGCGCCAGCTCGCGCTCGCGGTTAGTTGCGGGTTGACGGTTCCTCGGACGCTGGTCACCAATGACGCGGACGCGGTGCGCCGGTTCGATGCGAGTAACCGGCATGGCACGATCGTCAAGGTGTTCGGCGCGAACGTGCTGTTCGAGGATGGGCACCGCAAGGTTGCCCACACACGCTGGTTGAACACTGCCGACCTTGACGACTTGGCCGGGGTCGAGCTGACCGCGCACCGCGCGCGTACATAGACTGGCGCGCGAACTATGACGCGCTGCATTACAGCAGGCCTGAGATTCCGGCCGACGTGACACGATCGGTGCGTGACTTCATGACCGTAGCCGGTCTCACGTTCTCGGCATTGGACTTCGTCATTACCCCGGATGATCAGTGGGTCTTTCTGGAATCCAACTCGGGCGGACAATTCGGTTGGTTGCGCGGGACGCTCGGTAGTGCGGTCAGCGACGCGATTGCCCACCTTCTGGCGCAGGAGGTACCGGCATCGTGATCGACGAGGACTGGAAATCACGGGCTGTCCGGCTGGCAAGCCAGTTGGCCGAGTCCGGCGCGTTGCGCAGTCCGCAGTGGCGGGCGGCTGTAGCGGGCGTGCCGCGCCACCTCCTGGTCGAGGTGTTCTACACCCAGAACAGCGACGGCACCTGGACCGGCCAGGACAGCAGCGGCGACAGCGGTGCGTACCTCGACGCGGTTTACTCCGACCAGACACTGGTGACCGCGCTCGCCGAGTACCACGCGCGATGGGGTGTCGGGCACATCGCGGTGTCCAGCTCGACCGCGCCCGGACTCATGGTGTCCATGCTGGAAGCACTCGACGTCCGCGACGGCGACACGGTGCTGGAGATCGGCACCGGCTCCGGCTACAACGCCGCGCTCTTGGCCCACGCGCTCGGCGCGGGCAATGTGTACTCGGTGGACATCGACGCCGACCTGGTCGAGCGGGCCGCTGCCCGGCTCGCGCGGATCGGCTACCGGCCCACCCTGGTCGCCCACGATGGCGCGGAAGGGTTGGCGCGACACGCTCCGTACGACGGGATCCTGGCCACCTGCTCCGTACCCGCGATCCCACGGGCATGGATCGAACAGACCCGCTGCGGCGGGACGATCCTGACGGACCTGAAAGTCGGGGGGATGGAAGGCAACCTCGTGCGGTTGCGACGTGACGGTGACGGCGCGTCCGGCCGATTCCTGCCCGACTGGGCCGGATTCATGACTATGCGCCACGGCAACGAACGCAACGACACCGAGCGGCCCAGCCAACCTCATCGAATACGAGCGGACGCCACACCTCGGCGGTCGACGGCGCCCGCCGAGCCGTGGACGCAGCCCGTGCCGTGGTTCCTCGCGCAGTTCACCATGCCGGCCAACCTCACCTACGGGCAGAACATCGATGACGAAACCGGTGAGCCTGGCGACATTTTCTTGTCGGCCCCGAACGGATCATGGTGCGAAGTCGGCCTCGACACCGACCGGGACGGCACCCGCCACGTGGTCGAGCACGGACCGACACCGCTGTGGCGGCTGTGGGAGTCAGCGCACGGGCAGTGGCGCACGCTCGGTCAACCAGCCTGGCCAAGGTTCGGGCTCACCGTTCACGCGGACGACGGGCACACGGTATGGCTCGACGAGCCCGCAGGCGATCAACAATGGCACCTCGCCCGCTGACCATCCGTGCCCGTTCCCACCCGCCGTGGTGGGGGGCCTTCAGGAGTTCAGTGGCGGCGTCAGGGCTCGACCGCGACCCCGTCCATTCAAGGACGATTCCCACTCGCCGCTACCGTCCTGGTGTCGATCGCCGCCGGATCGTCCGGGACACCGCGGCGAGCACCCGTGATCGTCGGGTCGCAGGGAACGAGGCGTAAGTGCGCGATCCGGTCGAGACCGGTGTGGGGTGGTCGGGCTGGTCGACTTCCTCGACCAGGCGAGACGGCAGGTTGGTCTCGATCTCGGTGCCGGAGTCCCACCGGATGAGGTAGAGGTGCACGCCACCGGGGGCAACCGCGATCAGCTCGCCGACGACGCCCTCGTCCCCGGCACAGAGGTCCGGCAAGTCGTCAGCGCCCGGGGGGCGGGTGCTCCCGGCGCGGACTCTGGCCTGGTATGCCGTGGTGGTGAGCCGTGGCTGGGTCGACCCGCACCACCGGACGCGTCGGCCGGTCATAGGGGTCGCGCTCGGCCCTTCCACAAGGTCATGATGGCTCACTGCGCGCACTCCGCCAAGGCGAACGTGCGCTCGGGGCCGGTCTCGCTGTAGTCGAACGGCGCAGTGCCGTTCGGCCCGATCCCGGCGATCCGAACCGCAGTGCGGTAGATCTCCTCCTGGCACGGGACGCTTACCGAGACGCCGATTTCGGTGGCGTCTGGGATGTCTGTGCGAATCTTCCCGCGCCGAACACGCTTTGATGCTCGTGCCTGTGCTGCACTGGGCGGCTGTAACCCAGGGCAACACCGCTACCACGACAAAGACCACCACCCACGACCACCGATTGCCGTCCGAGATCGGATGACTCCGCTGCGTCATAGTGGCCATAGTCCAGCGTTCGCAAGCCCGATATCAAGGGTCGGCGGTTGAGGATCTCGAAATCGCCGGACAGCGGAATGAGGGCCGCGGGGCGGGCGTTGAAGGGCACGTGCTGACCGAGCAGATCCACGAGTCCAAGCGCCCCAGGTCGCGCCCCGCGCGGGCCGCGGTGCCAAGCCGCCCCGGCGACGGCCGCGTAAGCTCGGGGTCGCCGTATGCGCATCTGGTGGTGGGTGCGCGAGGAGCCGAAGGGAGCCCGGTGCCCCGCACCGAAGCCCAGTCCGACAGCGAGACGCCGGAGAGCGCCGAGCAGCGCGCGGAGCGGTTCGAGCGCGACGCCATGCCCATGCTGGACCAGCTCTACTCGGCCGCCCTGCGCATGACGCGCAACCCGGCCGACGCCGAGGACCTGGTGCAGGAGACCTACCTCAAGGCGTACGCCGCGTTCGCCTCGTTCTCCGCGGGCACCAACCTCAAGGCGTGGCTCTACCGCATCCTCACCAACACCTACATCAACGGCTACCGCAAGCGGCAGCGGCAGCCCCTGCAGTCGCCGACTGACGAGATCACCGACTGGCAGCTCGCCAAGGCCGAGAACCACACCTCGGTCGGTCTGCGCTCGGCCGAGGTCGAGGCGATGGACGCGCTGCCAGACGACGACGTCAAGCAGGCGCTGCAGCAGCTCCCCGAGGACTTCCGGCTCGCGGTGTACCTGGCCGACGTCGAGGGCTTCGCCTACAAGGAGATCGCCGAGATCATGGGCACGCCCATCGGCACCGTGATGTCCAGGCTGCACCGCGGCAGGCGCCAGTTGCGCGACCTGCTGGCGGGCGTGGCCCGCGAGCGGGGGTTCCTGCGCTCGGTGAAACAGGAGGTGGCGGGATCGTGAGCTGCGGCAACCACCACGAGACCGACTGCTCGGACGTCCTCAACGAGGTCTGGCTCTTCCTCGACCAGGAGTGCGACCCGACGCGGCGCAGCGTCCTGGCCAGGCACCTCGACGAGTGCAGCCCGTGCCTGGAGCGCTACGGCATCGAGGAGCACCTGAAGATCCTGCTGGCCCGCAAGTGCGGCGGCGACCACGCCACGGACGAGTTCCGGGAGCGGCTGCGGGCCTCGATCCGGCAGACCGTGATCGACCACGGCGGGGTGTCCGTCGAGGTCGCGGGCGCCGCCGCCGAAGCCCGCCGCGAGGACTGACCCCAGCACGAACCGAGGCCCCGGCAGCGGGTGCCGGGGCCTCGGTGTCGTCCATGAGCGGTGCTCAGGAGTTGGGGCGCTTACCGTGGTTCGCGCCACCCTTCTTGCGGCCACGACGCTTGCGGGTGCGCTTCGACATCGGTGTCTCCTCCTGCGTTGGCTTGGCGCGCGGGCAGGGCCGACGCGCGCCGTCACCCCCGATTTTGCCATGCCGGAGTTGCGCGGCTCGCCAGGGGCGAGACGTGGTTGGATTGAACCGAGTACAACTCGCGTCGAGGAGGATCGTTCGATGGCCCACGAGATCCACGCCGAGATGGTCGCCAACGTGCTGACGGTGGTCGCGCACGAAGGTCAGACCCTTGCCGAGGGCGACACGGTGGTGATCCTGGAATCGATGAAGATGGAGATCCCGGTCCTGACCGAGTCCGACGGCAGGCTGACCAAGCTCGCGGTCAAGGCGGGCGACGTCGTCCAGGAGCACGACCTGATCGCCGTCGTCGAATAGTCCGGCGGCCGCGTGTCCACGCTCTCCGACCTGCTCGCCGAGCACACCGGCCTCTCCGGCGGCGCCGTCGACCACCTGCAGACGGTGGTCGCCGAATGGCAGTTGCTGTCCGACCTGTCCTTCGCCGACTTCCTGCTCTGGGTGCCGGTGACCGAGGGCGCGGACGGCACGGCGCTGCCGCCGGACGCCGAGGAGCGCTACATCTGCGTGGCGCAGGCCCGGCCGATGACCGCGCCGACCGCGCACCCCGACGACGTCGTGACGAGTCACACCGACGTCGTCGAGCACCCCCAGTTGCGCCGCGCGATCGCCGAGCGCCGGATCTGCCGGGAAGAGGATCCGCGCTGGTACCAGGGGGTGCCGGTGCGCCGCGAGGTCATCCCGGTCGCCTACCGCGGCGAAGCGGTCGCGGTGTTGTCGCGGGAGACGAACCTGGCGGTGCCGCGGGTGCCGAGCGCGCTGGAGATCGCGTACCTGGGCATCGCCGGCGACCTGTGCCAGATGGTCGCCGACGGCAGCTTCCCGACCGCCGAGCCCTCGCCCGACGTGCACACCAGCCCGCGCGTCGGCGACGGCCTGATGCGGCTCGACCCGTCGGGCACCGTGGTGTTCGCCAGCCCCAACGCGCTCTCGGCGTACCACCGGATGGGGCACGCCGCCGACCTGATCGGGGTACGCCTGGCCCCGCTGACCCGCTCGCTGATCGACGACCCGTTCGACGCGACCGAGGTCGCGCAGCGCATCCTGCTCGCCCTCGACGGGCAGCCGAGCATGCGCGCCGAGGCCGAGTCGCGCCGGGGCGCGTCGGTGCTGTTCCGGGCGCTGCCGCTGCGGCCGGGTGGCAAGGCCGCGGGCGCGCTGGTGCTGTGCCGCGACGTCACCGAGGTGCGCAGGCGCGACCGGGCGCTGCTGTCGAAGGACGCCACGATCCGCGAGATCCACCATCGGGTGAAGAACAACCTGCAGACCGTGGCCGCGCTGCTGCGGCTGCAGTCGCGGCGCACGAGCAGCCCGGAGGCCAAGGAGGCGCTGGCCGAGTCGGTGCGCCGGGTCGCCGCGATCGCCATGGTGCACGAGACGCTGTCGACGTCGGTGGACGAGCGGGTCGACCTGGATGCCCTGGTGGACAAGGTCATCCCGGTTGTCGGCGATGTCGCCGTGGCGGAGAGCCACGTCAAGGTCCGCAAGAGCGGGCAGTTCGGCGTCGTGGCGGCCGAGGTCGCCACTCCGCTGGTCATGGTGTTGACCGAGCTGATTCAGAACGCTGTCGAGCACGCCTATCCGGCGGGCCACTCGGGTGAGGTCGTGGTGTCGGCGGAGCGGTCCGCCCGCTGGCTCGACGTGGTCGTCTCCGACGACGGCCGGGGCCTGCCCCGCGGATTCTCCCTCGAACGGACGAACGGCCTCGGCCTGCAAATCGTGCGCACCCTGGTCGAATCGGAGTTGCGCGGTTCGCTATCACTGCGCAGGCGAGAACGAACCGGTACAGAAGCGGTCTTACGTGTACCGCTTTCACATCGGCGATGACTTACCAATCCCCTAACGCCCCCTAACCGCACCAATTGACCAGCCTTGGGGTCCGGGGGGCTTGCCCCGGCTTGGCCCTCAAAGGCACAAAGAACGACCCCCGTCCGCGTTCTCCGCGGACAGGGGTCGTCCAGGTGGTTCTCTCGTTGTACGTTCAGGCGTTGCTGCGTGCCCTGGTCCGAGCGTTGCGACGCTTCAGCGCGCGACGCTCGTCCTCGCTCATCCCGCCCCAAACGCCAGCGTCCTGGCCGCTTTCTAGCGCCCATGACAGGCAGTTGGAAGCGACGGGGCAGCGGTGGCAAACGGCCTTCGCCTCGGTGACCTGCAGGATTGCCGGACCACTGGTTCCCACGGGGAAGAACAGCTCGGGGTCCTCGTCACGGCAGGCCGCGCGGTGGCGCCAGTCCATTTCTACGTGCTCCTCGCTCGGGCGCGATAGGACGCGCCTCTAGTCGTCATCCGGTCGTCGGGGTGCTTGTGAATGCTTTCACGAACCGGCTGGATGTCAAGGGGTCTTCTCGACCCGGTGAGTGAACTCACCCGAAAGATAGACGTCAGGGCGTTGCGGATGCGGAGAGCAACGATTTGGCATCGGCCTGGAGTGGTCTGGACCTAGCGCACCCCGAGTCAGACCGCAACTTCTAGCGCGCCAGGAACCGAGGTGAACTCGACCCGGGTGAGTTCCCCGATGAGGTCCCCGTCGCACTGCAGCCGCACGGGCTCGGGCGAACTGACTGTGATACTGGTCACATCGTCGCGGCGGACGAGGTGCTTGCCCCGGGTTTCGGCCTTGGCGCTGAGCGCCTGGCGGAAGTGCCGCAGCACCGTCGGCAGGCGCAGCGTGCGCAGCGCGAACAGGCCCAGACCGGTGTCGAAGGAGCAGCCGGGGTTGAGGTGGATCGCGCGGGCACCCAGGTAGGTCCACGGATCGGTGTTGGACACGAACGCCAGGCGCAGGTCCTCGATCGGCTCCTCGCCGGGGATCGTCACGGTCAGGGTGGGCCTGGTGTGCTTCGGCCGCGCGTACCGGGCGACGGCGACGCGGGCGTAGAGCGCCGGGCTGGCGCGCTTGCCGCGCTTGCGGTCGACGTCGGCGACCACGTCCGCGTCCCAGCCCATGCCCGCGCTGAAGGTGAACCAGCGCTGGCCGGTGCCGCGGGAGTCGGCGTCGACGCGACCGAGGCCCACGCGGCGGCGGCGGCCCTCGTGTAGCGCGCGCAACAACACGTGCGTGGCCTCGACGGGGTGCCGCGGCAGTCCGAGCGCGCGGGCGAAGACGTTGGCGGAGCCGCCGGGAACCACGCCGAGCATCGGTGTGGCGCTGCTCGGCCCGGTGGCCAGCAGCCCGTTGACGACCTCGTTGACCGTGCCGTCGCCGCCGTGCGCGACCACCAGGTCGGCGCCGTCGGCCACGGCCTGGGCCGCGGCGGCGAGCGCGTGGCCCCGGTAGTCCGTCTCGACGACGTCCAGTTTCACCTGGCTCGCCAGCGCGTACGCGAGCACGTCGCGACCGGCCGGGGTGGTGGCCGTCGCCTTGGGGTTGACCACGAGCACTGCGCGCATTAACGCAGGGTAACCCGGCATCCGCCCTCGTCGCGTCGTCGCCCTCCCCGTTCGGGTGAGGGCGGCTTCATCCCATCGGGCCTGCCGTGATCGAGTCCGTGCTCCCTCCGCCAGGCGGCACCTCGATCGGCGAGTGCACCCAGACGACCGTCTGCTCGTCGATCCGCGAGGATGTGACGTCCCTGATCTTGCCCTGATTGATCGCTCAACTCGACCGGCCGTCCGGGTGGCATACGATCGGCGACGCATACGCACCGTGACAAGTGTCGAGTCCGATCCGCTGGAAGGCCGCCGTGCGATTCACCTCCGATGCCCCGCGCACGATCCTCGGCGCGGGCCTGCTGGTCGCGCTGCAGGGGCTGACCGGCATCGTGTTCTCGGTCCTGCTGCTGGTCCGCGCCTTCGACGGCGCCTCGACCGCGGGCAACAACGTCTACGGCCAGGCCGCCTACTTCGCCGTGCTCGCGGGCGGCGTCCTCGCCTGCGGCGTCGGGCTGGTACTCGGGCGGCACTGGGCGCGCGGCCCGGCGATCGTGGTGCAGCTCCTGCTGCTCGGCGTCGCCTGGTACGCCTTCGGCCCCTCCGACCGGCCCGAGATCGGCTTCCCGGTCGGGCTCGTGTGCGTCGGCGTGCTCGTGCTGCTGTTCCGGTCGCAGTCGACGCTGTGGGCCCAAGGCGACCACGACGCCTGACCGAATATCCGGTTGCCCGCGTGTGTCACCGTGACACCTGTGCAGGTGCGACGCGCGAGTGCGGCCGACTGGCCGCGGATCTGGCCGCTGTGGCACCGCGTGGTGTCCACCGGCGAGACCTACATGTCGGCCCCGGACACCGACCGCGAGACCGCGGCGGGTGTGTGGCTGTTGCCGCCGCCCGCCGCAATCTTCGTCGCCGAGGACGGGTCCGACGTGGTGGGAACGGCGCTGCTCAAGCCCGCCCAACCCGGCCTCGGCGACCACGTGGCCAACGCCGCGTTCATGGTCGACCCGGACCGGGCGGGCCAGGGCATCGGCCGCCGCCTCGCCGAACACGTCCTCGACGCGGCCCGCGCGCTGGGCTACACCGCCATGCAGTTCAACGCCGTGGTCTCGACCAACACGGCGGCGATCGCGCTGTGGACCTCGCTCGGCTTCGACGTCCTCGCCACCATCCCGGGCGCCTTCCGGCACGCCAGGCTGGGCCCGGTCGCCATCCACGTGATGTTCCGCGAGCTGTGAGGTCAGGTGCCCAACTCGGTCAACGCGTCGTCGGTCACCCGGAACACCGTCCATTCGTCCATCGGTAGCGCGCCGATCGACTGGTAGAAGCCGATCGCGGGCTCGTTCCAGTTCAGCACCCACCACTGCAGCCGGGAGTAGCCGCGCCGCGCGCACTCCTGCGCCAGCGCGACCAGCAATGCCTTGCCCAGCCCCGATCCGCGCTGCTCGGGGCGGACGTAGAGGTCTTCGAGGTAGATCCCGTGCGTGCCGCGCCAGGTCGAGAAGTTGAGGAACCACAGCGCGCAGCCCACCACCGCACCGTCCACTTCGGCCACATGGCCGAACAGCGCGGGCGCCGCGCAGAACAGCGCCGCGCGCAACTGCTCGCTCGTCAGGTGGCATTCGTCCGGCGCGCGCTCGTAGTCGGCCAGCTCGTACACCAGCGCCACCACGGCGTCCACATCGGACTCACGAACCCGGCGGATTCGGTGGTCGGACACGGTTTCCTCCTCAGTCCGCCGGCAGGTTGAGCCGCTGGATCTGCGCCGTGCCCCGTTCCTCGCCCAACAGGGTCAGCCCACCCGCCGCCAGTCCGAAGTGGACGCCGAAGCGCGCCGACTGTCCGATCCAGGTGGCCACCAGCACGCGGCTGAAGTGCCCGTGCCCGACCAGGATCACATCGCCGTCGGCCAGCGCGGCCCGCGCCCGCCCGACCATCGTCCGCGCCCGCAGGTCGACATGCGCGGCCGTCTCGCCGTTCGGGCACGGGTGCGTCCACACCGTCCACCCCGGCACCGTCTGCCGAATCTCCGGCGTGGTCAGCCCCTCGTAGTCGCCGTAGTCCCACTCGGCGAGGTCCTCGGTGGTCTCGTCCACCGCCAGCCCGGCCAACTCGGCGGTGCGCGTCGCCCGGATGCGCGGGCTGGACAACACCAGCGCCGGTCCGCTCCCGCGCAGCGACGACAGCAGCGCACCCGCCCGCCGCGCCCGCGCCTCGCCCGCGTCGGTGAGCGGCACGTCCGTGCGACCGGTGTGTTTGCCGCTCTCCGACCACTCGGTCTGCCCGTGCCGCAGCAGGTAGACCCCAGACTCGCTCATGCCGGTGATCCTATGCGTCGTCGAAACAGTGACTACTCGGTTGTCGGCCGGTCGAGTCGCTGCGGCAGGAACGCGCGAAGAATCTCGGTTCGAGGTCGGACCGATTGTCCTTGTCGGACGAGCAGTCGCCCGCCCTCCATCGCATTCAGGTCCCTGGTCAGCGTCTTGGCGGTCTTGCCCGCGTACGCGATCGCCAACCTGGGGGTGAGAACCGGTATCTCGGCTCGCCGAGTCCATTGGTCCGCGGGCAGGTCCAGCAGCACGTGCCGACGGCGCGCTTCGGCAGGGGTGTGTCCGGGGAGTTGGGCATGGACGAAGTTGGTCCAGACGAGTCGAGTCTGGTACTCCCTGATCAAGGTCAACTGTTCGCGCAGGCCGTCCACGAATCCCTGTAGCGCGTAGTCGATGAAGCCGTCGACTCGAAAAGGCGGGCCGGACCTGCTCGTCTTGTCGAGTTCTCGGTAGTACGCATCCCTGGTGATGTTGAAGTGGTTGGACAGCAGGTGCGCGGCGGGCGTGGGCGCGCCGCCCTCGATCAGCAGTTGAAATTCGAGCAGGCGGGCAGTTCGACCGTTGCCGTCCCCGAATGGGTGGATCCAGGCTATGTAGAGGTGCGCCATGATCGCGCGGACCACGGCCAGGCTCTTGGCGAAGGTCGGATTCTGGGTCCATACCGGTGCGTTGAGCCAGTCGCAGAGTCGTCTGACGAGATAGTCGCAGTCCGCCGCGGGCGCACCTCGGTAAAGCGCCACGCCGACCGAGTGTTCTCGCGTCCGACCTGCGACGGCGGTAGTTCGAGTTCACCCTGAACCGCGCGTTTCACCTGGTCCTCGGACAGCGTGTTGCCCTCGATGGCGGTCGTGCCCTGGACACCGCGGTGATGTAGAGCTGGCCACCGCACTAGCTGCAATGAGCGGCGACGCTGACCGACGGGTGGTGTTCCCGCTGGTCAGCGTCGCTT
>NZ_JBQTHF010000046.1:0-41564 GCF_052390155.1 Actinokineospora sp.
GGCGGGGTCGCCCCTTTCGGGGCCCCCCCCCCGCGCCCCGCGGGCCTGGGGTCTCCGGGTGGGCTGGGGCCGCGGCCCCGCCCCGACCAGGATCAGGTTCCGAACGGTCTCCGGGAACTCGGCCACCAGCCTGGCGGCCACGGCGCCGAGCGCGACATGCGCGACGACCTGGGTCCGGGTTCGCCGGTCGGCCAGGGTCTCCAGCACGTCCTCGACAGGGTCCAGCGAACCCGCCCCGTCGGACACGCACCAGGCGATCTGGAAGCCCTGCTCCAGCGGCTGCCACGCGATCGGCAGCCCGGCGTCGAACACCTCGGCCGTGTCGAGGACGACGATCGCGGGGCCGTAGTCCAAGCCCCGCCACCTCGGTCTGGACCGCTGCTCGCCTCGGCCGGTCTCGCGCTGCCGCATGAAACGCCTCCTGAGAAGTCCGGTGTCCCGCAGGGACTACCCAGGTGGGGTGGGTTCAATCCGATTAGTGCGATTTCGCCGGTGGCGCGCGGGCCCGCCGTGATTCCGAAGTGGACGGTCCGCGCACCCGAGTTGTCGCGGGCGGCGCGGATGCCTACGGTGGAAGGGGCAGCGTTGAGCGGACAGCCGCGCTGGGGCCGTGGTCGCGAGGACCCACCCGGAGTGCCACGTTCTCGGCTGTGGGCGTACCCGTTTCGCCCGCCAGTCCGCACACCGACCGGAGGGAGCACGCCTGTGTCCGCGCACGACCCGGGGGACGGCGCCGACCCGGGCCGGATAACGGGGTGTCGCGGGGCGGTCACCTGGTGAGCACGGGAGTCCAGACGCCCGCGCACGAGTACAGCCACCTCGCGCCGGTGTTCGCGGAGCTGGCCGCGCTCGCGCCGACCGACCGGCGGCGCGGCGACCTGCGGGCCACGCTGGTCACCGGCCACCTGCCGTTGGCCGAGCACATCGCGCTGCGGTTCGCGCACCGCGGCGTGCCCCGCGAGGATCTGACGCAGGTCGCCACCGTGGGTCTGATCCACGCGGTCGACCGGTTCGACCCGGACCGCGGGGTCGACTTCTTGTCCTACGCGGTGCCCACGATCATGGGCGAGGTCCGCCGCCACTTCCGGGACACGGCCTGGTCGGTGCGGGTGCCGCGCAGGCTCAAGGAGCTGCACCTGGCCATCGCCGCGGCCAGCGGCGAACTGTCCCAGCGGGTCGGCCGGGCGCCGACGCCCAGCGAACTCGCCGAGCACCTGGGGATGAGCCGGGAGGACGTCTACGAGGGCCTCGCGGCGGGCCAGGTCTACCAGTCGGTGTCGCTGGACGAGGCGCTGTCCGACAGCGCGGCGTCGAACCCGCTCGGCGACACCCTCGGCGTGGACGACGCGGCGCTGGACGGCGTCGACAACCACGAGTCGCTGCGGCCGCTGATCGCGGCGCTGCCCGAGCGGGAACGGCACATCCTGCTGCTGCGGTTCTTCAGGAACATGACCCAGACCCAGATCGCCGAGCGGCTCGGCATCTCGCAGATGCACGTCTCGCGGCTGCTGACGCGCACACTGGGCCAATTGCGCACCCGCCTCACCGACGACGCGTGATCGACGTTCCGAATCGATCATGAGCGGGTCGAACAGGACTTATGGTGGTGGTGTGGTCCACACTGAACGGGACCGATGACAGCCCGGGGAGGCAGCGCGTGGCACGACCGATTTGGAGCGGGGCGATCAACTTCGGGCTCGTGACGGTCCCCGTCGAGCTGTACGGGGCCACCGAGGACCACACGATCAGCTTCCGGCAGTTCGAACGCGGCACGTCCGACCGCATCCGGTACAAGCGCGTCAACGAGCGCACCGGCCAGGAGGTCCCGTTCTCCGACATCGTCAAGGGCGCCGAGGTCGGCGGCGGCGACTACGTGATCATCGAGCCGGACGAGTTGGACCAGATCGCGCCGGGCCGGTCCCGCACGATCGACATCTCGGCGTTCGTGGACCTGGAGGAGATCGACCCGATCCACTTCCAGCGCACCTACTGGCTCGCGCCGGCCAAAGAGGAATACGGCAAGGCGTACGGCCTGCTGCTGCAGGCGATGCGCAAGACCAACCGGGCGGGCATCGCCACCTTCGTGATGCGCGGCAAGGAATACCTCACCGCCGTCCGGGCGGGCGAGGATCTGCTGATCCTGACCACCCTGCTGTTCGCCGAGGACATCCGCGACCCGGCCAAGGAACTCAAGTCGCTCCCGGAGATCACCCCCGCGCGCGGCAAAGAACTCGACATGGCCGTCTCCCTGATCGACTCGATGACCGAGGACTGGCAGGCCGACACCTACCACGACACCTACACCCAGCGCGTCGAACAGCTCATCGAGGACAAGAAGGAGGGCCGCGAGGTCGTCAGCGAGACCGAGCCGAGCCAGCCGACCAAGGTGGTCGACCTCTTCGACGCCCTCAGCAAGAGCGTGGAGAGCCGCAAGAAGCGCCGGGAAACGCCCGTCGAGGACGACAAGGCCACGGACTTGGCCGACCTCAGCAAGGCCGACCTCGACAAACTGGCCCGAGACCTCGACGTCAAGGGCCGCTCCAAGATGACCCGCGACGAACTCCGCGAGGCCGTGGCGAGCGCGCAGACCGCGAGCACCCGATCGAGCAAGGCTTCGTAGGCGACCACTGGGACTCAGTCGACCTGTTGCCAGGTGATGTCGGTTGGCCGGGCCCCATTGCTTGCCAATACCTGGTGGACGGCGCGGCGAACGACGGAGAGGGTGATCTCGGCGTTGCGGGGTATCTCGCGCACATGTCCCATGTAGTCGTACTCGACCATTGCGGTGTCAGTCGTCCCATCGCTGCTGAGTACGGAGCCCATCGGCCCGGCGTGCGCGATGAATCCGCGATTCTGCTTGACGTTGATTCCTATCTGGACGATGAACCACCCGCTTTCGCCGCGATGGGACAGTTCGATCAACGGCGGAACCTGGTAGTTCATCCCGTCGTCCAGTACACGATCCAACAGGCCGTCCAGCTCATCGCCCGTTCGGATCGTGACCGGCTCCCGAAGGTAGTAGGCAGCTAGCGCCACCATGGTTTGCCCCCTCCTGTGAATGTCTTCTCGTAGCCCGGAGCGTGCACAGTCAGCGTGTACCCGTCGGGTAGCACCACGGGAACCAATTCCTCGCAACCCAACGGACCGACACACGGCAAGTTGTTGACAATCAAGGTTATGTGCCTCATGGCGGGATCGTCTTTTCCTCGATCCCGCATGTAGGTCGCCAGCTTCAGTTCGACGTCTGCGGCGGTCGTGGCAGGCAGCTTCGGGCAGCCCAATTCGCGCAGAGTCTCGTTGACGCGCGGTGTCAGTTCATCCCCTCCGCTGACCATGAATTTGGTTGGTAATCGAAAGTCAAGTAGCCGCTCAGCATTCGATGACGTTGAGGGCGAGGCCGCCGCGGGAGGTTTCTTTGTATTTGGTGTGCATGTCGGCGCCGGTTTCGCGCATTGTTTTGATGACCTTGTCCAGATGGACCACGTGGGTGCCGTCGCCGCGGAGGGCCATTCGGGAGGCGTTGATGGCCTTGGTGGAGCCGACCGCGTTGCGTTCGATGCACGGGATCTGGACCAGGCCGCCGACTGGGTCGCAGGTGAGGCCGAGGTGGTGCTCCAGGCCGATCTCGGCCGCGTTCTCCACCTGGGCGACGGACCCGCCCAACACCGCGGTGAGGCCGGCGGCGGCCATCGCGCAGGCTGAGCCGACTTCGCCCTGGCAGCCGACTTCAGCACCCGAGATCGAGCCGGTTTCCTTGAGTACCACGCCGATCGCGGCGGCGGTGAGCAGGAAGTCGACCACGCCGTCCTCGCAGGCGACCGAGAGGAACCGGGTGTAGTAGTGCAGCACCGCGGGGATGATCCCGGCCGCGCCGTTGGTGGGAGCGGTGACGACGCGGCCGCCCGACGCGTTCTCCTCGTTGACCGCGAGGGCGTAGAGGCTGACCCAGTCCATCACGTACAGCGGATCGCCCGCGCCGTCCTCGGACAGCAGCTTCGCGTGCAGTGCCTTGGCGCGGCGCGGGACCTTGAGGCCGCCCGGCAGCACGCCGTCCTGTTCGCAGCCGCGGGTGACGCAGTCCTGCATGACCTGCCAGATGTGCAGCAGCCCCGACCGCACCTCCGCCTCGGTGCGCCACACCAACTCGTTGCGCAGCATGACCTGCGCGATCGTCAGCCCGCTCGACGCGCAGTGCGCGAGCAGTTCGGTCGCCGTGCGGAACGGGAACGGCACGGGCGTGGTGTCCGCGGAGATCACCGGACCGTCCGCGGCCGTCTCGTCCAGCACGAAACCGCCGCCGACGGAGTAGTACGTCCGCGACGCGAGCAGCGCGCCCGCGGCGTCCCACGCGGCGAAGGTCATGCCGTTGGGGTGCAGCGGCAGAGACTTGCGCCGGTGCATGACCAGGTCGTCGTCCTCGGCGAACGCGATCTCGTGTGTCCCGAGCAGCCGCACCCGGCCCGCCTCCCGGATGGCCGCGACGCGCACCGGCACGACGGCCGTGTCGATGTCCTCGGGGCGTTCGCCCTCCAGCCCCAGCAGCACCGCCTTGTTGCTGCCGTGGCCGTGCCCGGTGGCGCCGAGCGAGCCGAACAGCTCCACCCGCACCCGCGCCGTGGCGGCCAGCAGGCCGCCCTCGCGCAGTCCGGTGGCGAACATCAGCGCGGCGCGCATCGGGCCCACGGTGTGCGAGCTGGATGGGCCGATCCCGATGCTGAACAGGTCGAACACGCTGATCGCCACGACGATCCTCCACTGCTAGCGGCGCGCCGGGGGTCGCGCCGGGTACGGCGCGGCCCCCGGCGGGCCGTCGATCAGCCCAGCTCCGGGTAGAGCGGGCGGCGTTTCACCAGCAGGTCCACGCGGTCGCGCAGCTCCTGCCGGGTCTGGTCGTCGAAATCGGGCCGCAGCGCCACCGCGATGACGTCCGCGACCTCGGTGAAGTCCTCGGTGTCGAAGCCGCGGGTGGCCAGCGCGGGCGTGCCGATGCGCAGCCCGGAGGTGATCATCGGCGGCCGTGGGTCGAACGGCACCGCGTTGCGGTTGACCGTGATGCCGACCGAGTCGAGCCGGTCCTCGGCCTGCTGACCGTCCAGCGCCGAGTTCACCAGGTCGACCAGGACCAGGTGCACATCCGTGCCGCCGGTCAGCACCTTGACGCCCGCCGCCGCGCAGTCGGGCGCGGACAGTCGCTCGGCGAGAATCCGGGCGCCGTCGAGCACCCGGCGCTGCCGCTCGGCGAACTCCTCGGTCGCGGCGATCTTGAACGACACCGCCTTGGCCGCGATCACGTGCTCCAGCGGCCCGCCCTGCTGGCCGGGGAACACCGCGGAGTTGACCTTCTTCGCCAGCTCCTGGGTGCACAGCACGACGCCGCCACGCGGACCGCCGAGGGTCTTGTGCGTGGTGGTGGTGACGAGCTGGGCGTGCGGCATCGGGTTGGGGTGCAGGCCTGCCGCGACCAGCCCGGCGAAGTGCGCCATGTCGACCATGAGCAGCGCGCCGACCGAGTCCGCGATCCGGCGGAACTCGGCGAAGTCGAGCTGCCGCGGATAGGCGGACCAGCCCGCGATGATCAGCTTCGGCTTGCTCTCCTGGGCCAGCCGCTCGACCTCGGCCATGTCGACCAGACCGCTGTCCTTGTCGACGTGGTAGGCGACGACGTTGTAGAGCTTGCCGGAGAAGTTGATCCGCATGCCGTGCGTCAGGTGCCCGCCGTGGCTGAGGTCGAGGCCGAGGATGGTGTCGCCCGGGTTCAGCACGGCCACCATGGCCGCCGCGTTGGCCTGCGCGCCGGAGTGCGGCTGCACGTTGGCGTGCTCGGCGCCGAACAGCGCCTTGACCCGGTCGATCGCGAGCTGCTCGATGACGTCGACGTGCTCGCAGCCGCCGTAGTAGCGGCGGCCCGGGTAGCCCTCGGCGTACTTGTTGTTCAGCACCGAGCCGTTGGCCTCCAGCACGCCGATCGGCGCGAAGTTCTCCGACGCGATCATCTCCAGGGTCGTCTGCTGGCGGCGCAGCTCGGCACCGACCGCGGCGGCCACCTCGGGGTCGACCTCGGCAAGGGACTGTCCGAATGTGCTCATGTGCTCTCTCAGCTCTCGGTGGTCAGCTCGGCGTACGCGGCGGCGTCGAGCAGCTCGGGCTCGTCGTCCACCCGGACGCGGAACAGCCAGCCGTCGCCGAACGGGTCGATGTTGACCAGTTCGGGGCTGTCCACGACCGCTTCGTTGATCTCCACGACCTCGCCGTCGGCGGGCGCGAACAGGTCGCTGACCGACTTGGTCGACTCGATCTCGCCGCACACCTCACCCTTGGCGACCTTGTCGCCGACCGCGGGGAGCTGCACGAAGACCACGTCGCCGAGGGCGTCGGCGGCGTACTTCGTCACGCCCACGGTGGCCGCGCCGCCCTCGCCGAGGTCGACCCACTCGTGCTCGGCGGTGTAGCCGAGGTTCTCTGGAATGCTCATCTCTTCTCGATCTCCTGATCAGGCGGGACGCGTGTAGAAGGGCAGCTTGACGACCTCGACCGGGGTGACGGAGCCACGGATGTCGACCGCGAGGGCCGTGCCGGGCTCGCTGAGCGCGGCAGGCACGTACGCCATGGCGATCGGGTGGCCGAGAGTCGGGGAGAGGGCGCCGCTGGTGACGGTACCGACCGGCTCGCCGTCGGCGTCGAGCACCGAGTACCCGTGTCGGGCGGCGCGTTTGCCGGTGCCGGTGAGCCCGACGAGGACGCTGTCCGCGACGTCGGTGTCGCGGCGGCGCTCCAGTGCGGCGCGGCCGACGAAGTCCTCGGGCTTGTCGAACTTGACGACCCGGCCGAGGCCCGCGTCGAACGGGGTCTGCTCGGGGCCGAGTTCGTTGCCGTACAGCGGCATCCCGGCCTCCAGCCGCAGCGTGTCGCGGCACGCCAGACCGGCGGGGATCAGCCCGTGCTCCTGGCCCGCGTCGGTCAGCGCGCGCCAGACGTCGGTGGCCTTCGCGGCGTCGACATAGAGCTCGAAGCCGTCCTCGCCGGTGTAGCCGGTGCGGGCGAGCAGCACGTCGTGGCCCGCGGCCGTGGCCGGGACGCTGGCGTAGTACTTCAGCGCGTCCAGGTCGGCGCCCGTCACCGCGCGAACGATCGCGGGCGAGGTCGGGCCCTGCACGGCGATCAGCGCGGTGGTGACCGAGCGGTCGTCCACCTCGACGGCGAACCCGCCCGCCCGCTCGCGCAGCGCGGCGGCCACGGTGGCGGCGTTGGACGCGTTGGCCACCACCATGAAGCTGTCTTCGGCGAGCCGGTAGACCACGAGGTCGTCGAGCACGCCGCCCTCGGCGTCGCAGATCATTGTGTACCGCGCGCGGCCGGGCTTCACCGCCGACAGGTTGCCGACGAGCGCGTGGTCCAGGGCCCGGGCCGCTTCGGGGCCGGTCAGCCCGATCTCACCCATATGGCTGAGGTCGAACAGGCCGGACGCCGCGCGGACCGCCCGGTGCTCGGCCAGCTCGCTGCCGTAGCGCAGGGGCATCGCCCAGCCTGCGAAGTCGGTGAACGAGGCGCCGAGGGCCTCGTGCACCGCGTGCAGCGGGGAGGGGGTGCTCATGGAAGTTCGATCTCCTTCGGCGCGCTGAATACTGTCCTTGCAGCGTGACACGGCGGGCGCGCGAACGCCGCCCCGCCGGAAATGCTGTGGATGAATCGAGGGGATGTGGACAACCCAGGGGCGTTCAAGGCGAGCGACATCGGGAGCTCCTGCGGTAGGCAGGACGGGGCACACCCGTCCCACGGCTGGGAACTCCCCCTCTGTCATGGCACCTGAGAGCTTCGCCGCCGGAACGCGGCTTGCACCGTGGGTGAGGCGCCGGACTCGCGCCTGCTTTTCAGAGTGGCCTGGCCTGGAACGGTAGGTTTACCTGAGAGTTTCCGGGGAGTTTGCTCCTTCGGTGCCCCACCTGGAGTAGCTGGGGGCTCTCCCGTTCCGGCTCGTACGGCCCGGTATTCGGTTGTCGGGCGAACCCTAGTCGAGCCGGAACCCGAACGGAAGTTCCAGCCGGTGCGCGGCGAGCAGCGCGGTGTCGGTGAGCAGGTCGCGGGTGGGGCGGTCGGCGATCACCACGCCGTCGTCGATCAGCACGCTGCGCGGGCAGAGCTGCAAGGCGTACGGCAGGTCGTGGGTGACCATCAGTATCGTGCGGCCGAGGCCGAGCAGCACCTCGGCGAGTTCGCGCCGGGCGACGGGTTCGAGGTTCGCCGACGGCTCGTCCAGCACCAGGATCTCGGGGTCGCAGGCGAGCACGGTGGCCAGCGCGACGCGGCGGCGCTGGCCGCCGGACAGGTGCAGCGGCGAGCGGTCGGCGTGCCCGGCCATGCCCACGGCGTCGAGCGCCTGGCGGACCCGGGCGTCGAGCGCGGCCCCGCGCAGGCCGAAGTTGGCCGGTCCGAACGCCACGTCGTCGCGCACGGTCGGCATGAACAACTGGTCGTCGGGGTCCTGGAAGACGATGCCGACCCGCCTGCGGATCTCGCGCAGGTTCGCCTTCTGCACCGGCAGCCCGGCCACCTCGATCCGGCCCGCGCCGCCCGCGAGCACGCCGTTGAGGTGCAGCACGAGGGTGGTCTTGCCCGCGCCGTTGGGCCCGAGCACGGCGACCCGCTCCCCCGGCGCCACCCGCAGGTCGACGCCGAAGAGGGCCTGGTGGCCGTCGGGGTAGGCGTAGGCGAGGCGCTCGACGAGCAGGGCGGCCGGGGCGCGCGTGACCCCGGCGGCATCGGCGGCGACCTCCGGCGTCACGCCCACAGCGCCGTCCCGAGCACGGCCGCGGCCAGCGCGGCGGGCGCCAGACCGGCGAGCCAGGCGGCGCGGCCGACCGGACCCCCGCCCTGGTCGGGCATCATGCCCGCCCAACCGCGCGACACCATCGCGAGGTGCACCCGTTCGCCCCGCTCGTAGCTGCGGATGAACAGTGTGCCGATGCCGCGCGCGGTGGCGCCGACCTGCCACAGGAACCGCGGGTCGTGACCCCGGCAGATCCGCGCGGTGCGCATCCGCCTGGCCTCGGCCGCGATGACCTCCAGGTAGCGCAGCATCAGCGTGGCGATGGTGATCACCATCGCGGGCACCCGTAGCCGCTGCATACCGACTATCAGCTCACGCGGCGCGGTCGTGGCGGCCAGCGTCAGGGAGACCAGCACGCCGAGGGTGCCCTTGGCGAGAATGTTCCACCCGGCCAGCGCGCCCGGCTCGGACAGGCTCAGCCCGAACACCTCGAACCTGGGTTCTCCGTCGAGGAACGGCAGCGCCAGCGCGAGCACCACGAACGGCACCTCGATCAGCGCCCGCACCGCGATCCAGCGCGGCGGGATGTGCGCGACCGCCCACACGCAGGCGAGGAGTCCGAAGTAGACACCGAACGCCCAGAACGCGGTCCGCGGCGTGGACACCACGCACAGCACCAGCGCCAGCGCCGAGACGACCTTGACCTGCGGCGGCAGCCGGTGCACCGGGGAGGTGCCCGGCCGGTGCAGGAGGTGGCCCGCGCCCACCCCTAGTCCTTGACGGGCGCGGGCCGCCTGCGCAGCAGCCAGAACAGTCCGCCCGCCACGATCAGGGTGACCACCACGCCGATCACGCCCGCGAGCCCGGTCAGCGTGTCGTCGCCGCCCACGGTGTAGTCGGCCAGGGGGCCGGAGGCCAGCTCGTGCTCTTTCGCGTTCTGCGCTATGCACGAGCCGTTGAGCTGTTTGCCGCCGTCGGTCTCGACTACCTCGCAGCCGGACAGCGTGGCGTGGTCGAGGCCGTCGGGGTTGGAATCGGCCAGATAGGACACCCCGCCCGCCAGGACCAGCGCGACGAGCAGGAAGCCGAGCAGAAAGCGCAGGCTCTTGCGGTTGGCGGTCTCGGTGCTCATGCCCGCTCCACCTCCGGGGTGCGCAGTTCGAGCTGCCGCTGGGTGCCCCGCAGCAGGTAGACGAGGTCGGGCCGGACGGCGGCGACGGCGCCGACGGTCAGCGCGGTGATGACGCCCTCGCCGATGCCGATCAGGACGTGCACGCCGACGATGGTGGCCGCGACACCGCCGAGGGAGAACGCCGCGTCGCCGCCGAGCGCGAATTGCAGGACGAAGCCGAGCGACGCGACCACGGTGTTGAGCAGCGCGGCGACAAACGCCACCCCGATCAGACCGGTCCGGCCGCGGGCGGCCACGCGGCGCAGCGCGACCGCGACGAGGAAGCCCGCGGCGGTGCCGATGAGCGCCATGTTGGTGATGTTGGCGCCGAGTGCGGTCAGGCCGCCGTCGGCGAACACAAACGCCTGCACGACAAGCACGATCGACACGCAGAGCGCGCCGACCCAGGGGCCGACCAGGATCGCGGCGAGCGCACCGCCGAGCAGGTGGCCGCTCACCCCCGGCAGTACGGGGAAGTTGAGCATCTGCGTCGCGAAGACGAACGCCGCCACGAGGCCCGCCATGGGCGCGGTGCGGTCGTCGAGGTCGGCGCGGGCCTTGCCGGCGGCGATCGCGACGCCGACGACGGAGACGCCGATGAACAGCAGCGAGGTGGTGGTGTTGAGCAGGCCATCACTCATGTGCATCGCGACCGAGGTGGACATGGACACCTCCTTGCGGGACCGAAGTCCGCCCAGCCTAGTTGCCAAACGTCCGCTACCGCCAGAGCTTGGCAACAGCCTCGCGGTCGCACCACTGTCCATTCGGACGGTTTCCCGAGTCGGCTTGCCCGTACCCCGCGCGCTGGGACAAATTAGTCCAGACGGACGAGCGTGCGGCCGCCGCGGCCCGCGCGCATGTCCTCGAAGGCGGCCTCGATGCCGTCCAGGTCGGTGGTCGAGGTGACCAGCCCGCCGACGTCGAGCTGACCGGAGCCCACCAGCTCCAGCAGCCGGGGGACGTCGACGTCCGGGTCGGTGGAGCCGAACAGGCACCCGGTGAGCGTGCGGCCGAACCAGTACAGCTCCAGCGCGCTGAACTCGACCATCGCCTTGGCCGAGCCGACACCCACCACGACCACTTGGCCGCCGCGCCTGCTCGACGACCAGGCCGTGCGGATGGCCGCCGGGTGTCCGACGCACTCGAAGGCGACGTCGGCGCCGCGGCCGCCGGTCAGCGCGCGGACCGCTTTGGGCGCCTTGTCGTCGGACACGACGAAGTGGGTGGCGCCCTGGGCGAGGGCCAGCTCGGCCTTCGCCTCGTGCACGTCGAGCGCGATGATCGGGTCGGCACCGACGATCCGCGCGGCCTGCAGCACCGACAGCCCGATGCCGCCGACGCCGACCACCGCCACCGCCTGGCCCGCGGTGACCGCCGCGGTGTTGAACACCGCGCCCGCGCCGGTCAGCACCGCGCAGCCCAGCACGGCGGCCTGCGCCAGGGGCACGTCGGCCGGGATCTTCACCGCGCCCCGCTCGGGCACGATCGTCTCCTCGGCGAACGCGCCCGTGCCGAGCCCCGGGTACAGCGGCGTGCCGTCGGCGAGGGTGGCGTGCGGGACCCCGGCGGCGTCCGCCGCGCGCTCGCACAGGTAGGGCTCCCCCGACGCGCAGAACCAGCACTCGCGGCACGCGGGCGCCCAGTTGAGCAGCACGTGGTCGCCGGGAGCCACCCGGGTGACGCCGTCGCCGACCGACACCACGACGCCCGCGCCCTCGTGCCCGAGCACCGCGGGCACCGGCTGGCGCAGCGTGCCGTTGGCCAGGGACAGGTCCGAGTGGCAGACACCGGTGGCCGCGACCCGCACGCGCACCTGTCCCGGACCGGGCTCGGGCAGCACGATCTCGGTGACGTGCAACGGCTTTCCCTGCTCGGACAGCACAGCTGCCCTGACCATGTGGCTCACGGACGCCCCCTCGCAGGCTTCGGGACGCCGCTCGCGGACGCCCTGTGACACGGGTTCGCTCGCACGCTCGCTCCCTTCTTCGGTTCTAGCCGAGTGTGCCGGACACGCTCGCGTGCCCCTTGATCAGGTTGCGGGCGATCGTGCGGCGCTGGATCTCGTCGGTGCCCTCGTAGATGCGCAGCAGCCGCAGCTCGCGGTACCAGCGCTCGACCGGCAGCTCGCGGGTGTAGCCCATGCCGCCGTGGATCTGCAGCACCCGGTCGACGATCTCGTTGGCCTTGACGCCGCCGTAGAGCTTCGCGATCGACTGCCAGTGCCGGGAATCGCCGCCCTGGTCGACCACCCACGCGGCGTGCAGCACCAGCCACCGCAGCGCCTCGATCTCCACCGCGGAGTCGGCCAGCATCCACTGGATCGCCTGCCGGTTGGCGATCGGCTCGCCGAAGGTGACCCGGGTGTTGGCCTGCCCGATCGCCATCTCCACCAGCCGCTCGCAGCCGCCGAGCGCCCGTGCGGGCAGCAGGTAGCGGCCGCGGCCGATCCATTTCATGGCCAGCTCGAAGCCGCGGCCGACCTCGCCGAGGATGTTCTCCTTCGGCACCCGCACGTCCTCGAACACCAGCGCCGCGGGACCCCACTCGCCCATGGTGTCGATGTACTCCGAACGCCAGCCCGCCGCGCGGTCGACCAGGAAGCAGGTGACGCCGCCGTCGGCGCCCTTCGCCTTGTCCGTCACGGCGAACACCATCGTGAAGTCGGCCTCGTTGCCGCCGGTGATGAACGTCTTCTCCCCGTTGATGATCCAGTCCGTGCCGTCCTGCCTGGCGGAGCAGCGGATTGCCTTCGCGTCCGACCCGGCGCCGGGTTCGGTGATCGCGAAGCAGGAGCGGCGCTCGCCCGCGATCGTCGGTAGCAGGTAGCGCTGCTTCTGTTCTTCGTTGGCGAAATAGAGGATGTTGTCCGCGTCGCCGCCGAACCGGAACGGCACGAACGAGCGGCCGAGTTCGACCTCCAGCAGCGCGGTCAGCACCGCGCCCAGGCCCATGCCGCCGTACTCCTCCGGCGTCTGCACGCCCCAGAAGCCGGACTCCTTCGCCTTGAGCTGCAACGAGGTCAGCTCGTCGCGGGTGAGGCCGGGCTGGTGGGCGCGCTCGCGGCGCAGCACCTCCGGCTCCAGCGGCTGGATCTCCTTGCGCACGAAGGTGCGCACCCAGTCCCGTACCTCGCGCTCTTCCTCACTCAGACCGAAATCCACGACTCCACCTTCAGACGAATGCGTTGATGCCGGTCAGCGAACGGCCGATCAGCAGTTTCTGGATCTGGCTGGTGCCCTCGTAGAGCGTCATCACGCGGGCGTCGCGCAGGAACTTCGCGACCGGGTACTCGTCGAGGTAGCCGTAGCCGCCGAACACCTGGATCGCCAGGTTCGCCGCGGTGACGGCGTTCTCGCTGGCGAACAGCTTCGCCATGGACGCCTCGGTGCCGAACGGTTTCCCGCGCTCGATCAGGTCGGCGACCCGCCACACCAGCAGCCGCGCCGCGTCGGTGGCCACCGCCATGTCGGCCAGCATCTCCTGCACGAGTTGGTAACCGGCGATCGGCTTGCCGAACTGGGTGCGCTCGCCCGCGTACTTCACGCTGGCCTCAAGCGCGCCCTTGGCCAGTCCGACACACCCGGCGGCCACCGACATCCGGCCTTTGTCCAAAGCGGACATGGCGATCCGAAAGCCGACGCCTTCCTCGCCAAGGCGCGCGGAATCGGGCACCCGCACGCCGTCGAGCACAAGCTCCCCTGTGGACTGTCCACGTAGGCCGAGCTTGCCCTTGATCTCCCGGTGCGCGAAGCCCGCCACCGCGGTCGGCACCAGGAACGCGCTGATCCCCTTGGGCCCGGGGCCGCCGCTGCGCGCGAAGATCAGCGCGACGTCGGCCCAGGTTCCGTTGGTGATGAACATCTTCGAACCGGTGAGCACCCAGTCGTCGCCGTCGCGCACGGCCCGGGTGGACAGGTTGGCGGCGTCGGAGCCGGTATCGGGCTCGGTGAGGCCGAAGCAGGCCAGCGACTCGCCGGAACTGATCCGGGGCAGCCAGTGCCGCTTCTGCTCCTCGGTGCCGTAGCCCGCGATCGACTTGCCGACCAGGCCGAGCGAGACCGAGACGATGCCGCGGATCGCGGAGTCGCCGCGGCCGAGTTCCTCCATCATCAGGCAGTACGCCAGGTGGTCGCCGCCGGAGCCGCCGTACTCCTCCGGGATGGTCATGCCGAGGAAGCCGACCGCGCCGAGCTTGCCGACGATGGCGCGGTCCACCTGCTCGCGGCGATCCCACTCGGCGGCGTTGGGCACGACCTCGCGGTCGATGAAGTCCCTGGCGAGATCCCACAGCGCCTGCTGCTCGCGGGTGAGGGCCAGATCCATCGCGTCTCCCGTCGGTAAACCATACGGTGTTAGGTTTACCAGGATAGGATCAGTCGACCTGTCCCGGCAACCACCGCCGGGGGTGAGGTGGGAGACATGCCGCGGCCGAGCACGCCGATCCTGAGCCGGGAGCGCATCCGGGCGAGCGCCCTAGCCATGATCGACAGCGCCGGCCTGGCCGGGTTGTCGATGCGCAAGCTGGCGAGCGAACTCGGCGTGCGCGCACCGTCGCTCTACAGCCACTACCGCACGAAAGACGAGCTGCTACAGGACATCGCCGACGATATCGTGTCCACAGTGGACGTCCGGGACTTCGCGGCCGCGGACTGGGCGGCGGGCCTGCGCACGTGGGCGCGGTCCTACCGGGCGGCGCTGGCCGCGCACCCGAACATGGTGCCGCTGCTGGCCACCGGACCGGCGCGCCGGCCCGCGGCGCTGGAGCGCGCGGACGCCGTACACGGCGGTCTGGTGCGCGCGGGCTGGCCGCCGCGCTACGCCACCATGATCGGCGCGTCGACCAAATACCTCGTCCTCGGCGCGGCGATAAGCTCGTTCTCCCGAGGATTCGAGGACGACGTGCAGGTGTACGTGGACCGCTACCCGCACCTGACGCAGGCACACCGGCTGCGCGAGCACGCCGACGAGATCGACGCGGACAGCTTCGAGCTGGCGCTGGACGCCTTCGTGGCCGGCCTCACCCGGCTGCACGCACGGGTCAGCTCACCCCGGCGCCGTGCAGCGCGACCCACCGGCGCATCGAGTACTCCACCATCGTGATCAGCGCCTGCTTGACCGACTCCCGGTCGCGCGCGTCGCAGGTCACGATCGGTACCTCGTGGCCGATGGCGAGCGCGTCGCGGACTTCTTCGAGGTCGTGGCCGAGCACGCCGTCGAAGCAGTTCAGCCCGATCACATAGGGCAGGCCGCGCTCCTCGAAGAAGTCGATCGGGGAGAACGAGTCGGCCAGCCGCCGGGTGTCGGCGAGCACGACGGCACCGATGGCGCCGCGCACCAGGTCGTCCCACATGAACCAGAACCGTTGCTGGCCCGGCGTGCCGAACAGGTAGAGCACCAGGTCCGAGTCGAGGGAGACGCGGCCGAAGTCCATCGCCACCGTGGTGGTGGTCTTGTTGGGGGTCGCGGAGGTGTCGTCGATGCCCGTGCTGGCGCTGGTCATCACGGCCTCGGTGGTCAGCGGCATGATCTCCGAGACCGACCCGACGAACGTGGTCTTGCCCGCTCCGAAGCCGCCCGCCACGACGATTTTGACCGAGGTCAGCGTGGGAGCCGCCGTGTCCTCATAGCCGACGGAGTCCACTCAGTACCCTTTCCATCAACACCAGGTGCGCCCGGTTGGCGCCGCCGGTAGCGGTCTTGTGCACGGTGACCAGGCCGAGTTGGGCCATGTCGCCCAACAGGACCTTGGCGACGCCCAGCGGGGCGCCCAACAGCGTGGCGACCTCGGCGACCGAGCGCGGCTCGCGGCACAGCGCGCCGATCGCCCGGTGCTCCGACTCGGCGAACATCGTCAGGTCGGCGGCACGGTCGCTGGTGGACACCATGGTCTCCAGGCGCAGTTCGAACGTGGAGCGGGTACGCCCCCGGGTCCACGCGTAGGGCCGGACGATCGCCGCGTCCGACGGCAGGTCGACCGACTCCGGCAGCCGCTCGACCCGCACGACCGGCGGCGGGGGCGGTGGTGCGGGCGCCTCGCCCGCGTCCCGCTCCGGCCACGGCCAGTCCGGCTCGACGACGCCGTCGGCCACCACGTCCGCCTGCGGCGGCGGTGCGTCCACTTCGGACTTGCGGCGCTTGCGCCTGCGCCCGCCGCCGAGGGTGAGACCGTTCATCACATCGGCGATGGTCTGCTCGGGCGGCTCGGCGCCCCAGTCGCTGCTCATGCGGCGGTCATGCGGGCTGCCCCACCATCCTCCCGGCTGCCCCCTGCAGGGCCGCGCGGAGCTCCGGGGTGAGGATCTGCCCGACACGGTCGACCATCATCGTCATCTCGTACGCCACCTGACCGATGTCGCAGGTCGGGGACGCGAGGACGGCAAGGCACGACCCGTCGCTGACGGCCATCAGGAGCATGATCCCGCGCTCCATCTCGACCACGGTCTCCTTGACCGTGCCCGCCTCGAAGCAGCGGGCCGCGCCCTGGGTGAGGCTGACCAACCCGGAGGCCACGGCCGCGAGCTGGTCGGCCCGGTCGACCGGCAGCCGCGCCGACGAGGTGAGCAGCAAGCCGTCGGCGGAGACCACCACGGCGTGCGCCACGCCGGTGACCCGCTCCGCGAAGTCGTTGACCAACCATCCGAACTGGCTTGGCTTGGACTGCGTGGACGTCATCGTGCTCCATTCCTGGTGAGGCCGTTCGCGGGCCGGAGCTCAGGCATCGCCGTCGCTCCGCCCGTGGTCGTGGTCGTGACTGCCCGCACCCCGCTGGGCGAGGCTGCTGCGGCCGCGGCCGATGCCGCGCTGCAGGCTGCCGAGCCGGGCGCGCAACGCCTCCGCGTCGCGCTCGACGCGGACCGGCTCGACGCCGGGCACCGGGTCGAGGCTGCCGGGCAGCAGCCGCTCGCGCGGGGTGCGCCGCGGCAGTCCGCCGGTGGTCCGGGTGTCCGGCGCCGGCGCGGATCGGGCCACCGCGTCGGCGGCCTGCCAGCCGGCGTCGGCAGCGAAGCGCCAGCGCGCGCCGCGCAGGTCGAGGCCCTCGGACCGGCCGTGCGCGGGGCCCGTGTGGTGGGCGCCGCGCGCGCGGTGGACGCCGCGCTGGTAGCTGGAGAGCCGGGTCCGCAGTTCCTCGGCGTCGCGGTCCGGGATGGGAGCCGACAGTGAGACGCGCTGTTCGGCGCTGCCGGGCACCAGGTTCTGCCGGGGCGTGCGGCGCGGCAGGCCGGTGTTGGTGAACTCGTCCGGCTCGGCGGCCGAGACCGCGCGGGCCGCACTGAAACCCTGGTCGGCGGCGAAGTCCCAGCCCGGTCCGCGCCGGGCGTCGGCCTCGGTCGAGGTCGGGTCGTCGGTGACCGCGCGGAACCAGGCGGAGACCATCTCGTCGAAGATCGGCGTGGTCTCGTGGATGCCGGGCTCCGGGCGCGCGCCGGGCACCCGCTCGTGCACGATCGTGGTGTCCCACCAGCCGCTGGTGTCGTCGACCTGCTCGGGCCTGCTCGGCAGCACCGGGGTGAACAGCGCCTCGGGGCTGACCGGCGGGGCCGGGTCGGCGGGGACCGGGTGGCTCGGCCAGGACGCGGGCGGCACGTCGATCGGCTTGCTCTCCCGCCGGGGCAGCGGCACGTCGTCGGCCCGCTCGACGGGCTCGCGCGGCGGGGGCACCGTCTCGGGCATCTCGGCGCCGTCGCCCTTGGTGAACATGCCCAGCATGTCCGAAGTGGACGCTCCATTGGTGCCCGCGCGCCGGGGCAGCCCCACGCCGTTGGCGGTGGGCGGGTGGCCGTTGCGGTGCCCGTTGGCGGGTTTGCCGTTGGCGGGCTTTCCGTTGGCGGGCCCCACTTCCCGGCGCTGCGCCTGCTCGACGCTCGCGACCGGCGGCTGCGGCGCGTCGGCCGCGCCGACCGACACCAGCTCGCTGGGCACGGTGATCGTGGCGCGCAGACCGGCCGGGCTGCCGGGACGCAACTGCACCCGCACGCCGTGTCGGGCGGCCAGCCTGCCGACGACGAACAGGCCCATCCGGCGCGACGTGGTCGCGTCGACCGTGCCGGTGTCGTCGAGGCGGCCGTTGGCGTGGTCGAGTTCCTGCTCGGTCATGCCGATGCCGCGGTCGATCACCTCGATGCGGATGGCGCCCGCGTCGCCGTGGTGGCTGGAGATCGACACCTGGGTGGCGGGGGCGGAGAACGCGGCGGCGTTGTCGAGCAGTTCGGCGGTGAGCCGGACCAGGTCGCCGACCGCGTAGCCGACCACCAGCACCGTCGGCGGCGGTTGGATGACCACGCGCTGGTACTGCTCGATCTCGGACACCGCGGCGCGCAGCAGGTCCGCCAGGCTGGCGGGCTGCTGGGCGCGGCGGGCAAGGTCGCTGCCGGAGAGCACCATGAGGTTCTCGTTGTTGCGGCGCATCCGGGTGGCGAGGTGGTCGAGCTGGAACAGCGTGGCGAGCTGGTCGGCGTCCTCCTCGTCGCGTTCGAGCCGTTCGAGGAGCTGGAGCTGCCGCTGCACCAGGCCCTGGCTGCGCCGGGACAGGTTGACGAAGACGCCCGCGTAGTTGGCCCGCAGGCCCGCCTGCTCGGTGGCCAGGCGCAGCGCCTGCTGGTGCACCGCGTCGAACGCGCGGGCCACCTGGCCCACCTCGTCGGCGGACTGCACCGGGACGAGGTCGATGACGACGTCGCCCTCCTTGACGTCCATGCCGTCGCGGATGCGGGCGACCGCGGCGGGCAGCCGGTTCCTGGCGACGTCGAGCGCCGTGCGGCGCAGCGTGGCCAGCGACCGCAGGAGCTGCCTGCCGATGATGATCATGACCGCTGCGGCGGCGACCAGCGCGACGATGAGGATGACCGAGGCGAGGCCCGCGGCGTCGCTCGCCGAGTCCTGCAGCGCCGCCGACCCGGTGGTGATCTGCCTGCCGAGCTGGCCGCTGACGTTGCTGATCCGCCCGGAGGTCTGCTCGGCGGCGCTGTTCCAGTCGACCGAGGTGATCGGCAGCGGGATGCCCGCCACCGGCCCGGCGCCCGAGCCGTCGCCGAGCACCAGGCGCAGCAGCGCGACCCGGTTGGCCACGCCGGGCACGTCCAGCAGCCGGTCGTACTCGGCTTGCTGGGCCGGGGTGGCGATGGCGCGGAAGTCGGCCGTGCGCTCCTCCAGGCGAGCCTGCGAGCCGCGCAGCGCGTCGAGTTCCTCGGCGCTGAGCCCGCCGCGCGCGATGCCGAGCCCGACGAGGCCCTGCTGGAAGTAGACCTCCTCCTTGGCGGCTTCGAGGTCGTGCAGCGCGGCCGCGGTGCCCGCCAGCGCGGGGTCGGCGATCTCCTCGGCCGCGGCGCGGTCGAAGCCGAGCAGCGCCCGGATGACCATGGTGTAGCCGGTGAGCGCGGTGGAGCCGTCGATCTCGCGGGCGGCGACCCTGGCGCGCAGCGCGTCGAGTTCGCCGAAGCGGGCGGTGACGTCGGCGTAGCGCACCTGGGTGACCTCGTTGGCGAAGTCGGCGCGGTCGGCCGAGGTGACCAGCGACAGGCGCGCGGCGTTGACGCTCAACTGCTCGGCCATCAGCTCCACGGCGACATCGCGGGAGCCGGTGGTGAGCAGCACGGCGGCCTTGGTGCGCTCGCGCTGCAGCCAGGTGAGCGTCTTGCGCAGGTCGTCGTTGACCGCGACGAACTGGTCGACGCGGCGGTAGGAGTCGGCGCGGTCGATCTGGGCGCCGATCTGCAGGGCGCCGAGCACGATCGCGAAGACGACGGGGACCAGGATGACGGCGCCGAGCTTGACCAGGATGCTCCAGTCGCGCCATCGGGTGATGGCGGACCACCACCTGGGCGCGCCGCCGGCTTCCCCACCGGCGGGTGCCCGATGCGTCGCCGCACCGGTGGGGGTGTCGGCGTTGGGGACGGTTTCTGTCACGCGCAATCCTCCGCGACGGACTCAGGGAGCTGTCGGAATAACAGCCTCACCGCGCCGCTCTCCCTTCCACGACGAATACTCGGCAGCGCTGATGCAACTCTTGGGCAGTAGCTGGCACAACAGGAACAACACACGGACGGAACCACGTTTAGCCGATTCCCGAGCCGGTCGGCGCCCCTCCCCGGACATCGATGACTCGCATGGGAACTCGCCGACAGAGCGTACCGCAATCCGACGATCGGGAAAGGTCTTCGACCGCGTCGCACTGACCTGGGACAACGGTCGGAATTCGGCCCCCGAACGGTACGACTGCCGCACGACCGGGGTTCATGATCGCCATTTCGCTACACAATGCGCCGAATTGGAAAACTTAATCACTCGATCGGGTAAATCTGCCGCACCACCGGCCCAGCCGTCCGGCCGTCGCCTCCTTCACCGCTCCCACCTGCGGAAATAGCCCCAGCATGACTCCGGTAAGCAGCCGTTTACCCGACGTTCATCCCACCGTGCGTGACGGCCACCCTGCCGTGTGCAACTTTCGCGACGCAACGTGACCATCAAATTCACCGGTACGTGTGAACAGCGCAGTTCACCGAACCCGAACCGAACCGGTATCGTTCGGTGATCCCCACCGTGAATTACCAGGCACGACGAGCGAGTGCCGTCCAGTCCGTCGCACCCGTTCCGCCGCCGGTCCCCGAACACCCATTAGGCGTTCACCGAACTCGTGGTTAGTATGGCGCCGCCAAGCCCCCGCATTGACGCGCCGGGCACCGCGGTCCATTCGCCCGGCCATTCCGGGTCCGCGCGCCGCTTTCCGCCCGATCGCCTCGCCCCCGCTCCCCTTCGGAGGAATGCATGACCGAGGTCGTCCCGCCGCCCGCCACCGCGCGGCCGCCAACACCGCGCGCCGCGGCGTTCGGCGGCATCGGGTCCGCGCCCGCGCCCGCCCCGCCCGCCGGGCCCGACTTCGCCGCGATCCACGACAGCCCCGAGTTCGGCGCGCTGCGCAGGCGGTTCCGCCTGTTCGTGTTCCCGATGACCGCGCTGTTCTTCCTCTGGTACCTCACCTACGTGCTGCTCGCCGCCTACGCCAAGGACTTCATGAGCATCCGGGTGTTCGGCGCGGTGAACATCGGCCTGGTGCTCGGCCTGCTGCAGTTCGTCTCGACCATCGCGATCACCGCGATCTACGTGCGCTGGGCGCGCAAGCGGATCGACCCGCAGATCGCGGCGATCCGCAAGGCGGCGGGGGTGGACCGGTGACCAAGCCCTTGGCCGCGGCCGCGGTCGGCGACCCGGTGCTCAACACCGTGGTGTTCGCCGCGTTCGTGGTGATCACCCTGTACGTGGTGTATCGCGTCAGCTCACGCAACAGTTCCACCGCGGACTACTACGCCGCGGGCGGCCGGTTCACCGGCGTGCAGAACGGCATCGCGCTCTCGGGCGACTTCCTGTCCGCCGCCTCGTTCCTGGGCATCGCGGGCGCCATCGCGATCAACGGCTACGACGGCTTCCTCTACTCCATCGGCTTCCTGGTCGCCTGGCTGGTGAACCTGCTGCTGATCGCCGAGCTGGTACGCAACACCGGCCGCTACACCATGGGCGACGTGCTGGCGTTTCGGATGCGCCAGCGCCCGGTCCGCGCCGCGGCGGCGACCTCCACGCTGGTCATCTCGTTCTTCTACATGCTGGCGCAGATGGCGGGCGCGGGCGCGGTCGTCGCGCTGCTGCTCAACGTGCAGGGCAAGGGCGGCCAGGCGCTGGTGATCACCGTCGTCGGCCTGATCATGATCTTCTACGTGCTGGTCGGCGGGATGAAGGGCACCACCTGGGTGCAGATCATCAAGGCGTCCATCCTGATCCTGTGCGTCGTGCTGATGACGGTGTTCCTGCTGGGCAAGTTCGGGTTCAGCCTGAGCGCGCTGCTGGAGCAGGCCGCGGCCAACAACACCAAGGGCGAGCGGGTGCTCGACCCCGGCGCGCAGTACGGGAAGTCCTCGACCACCACGCTGGACTTCATCTCGCTGTCGCTGGCGCTGATCCTGGGCGCGGCGGGCCTGCCGCACGTGCTGATGCGCTTCTACACCGTGCCGAACGCCACCGAGGCCCGCCGCTCGGTGGTGTGGGCCGTGGGCACGATGAGCGTGTTCTACGGCGCCACCCTGATCATCGGCTACGGCGCGTCGGCGCTGGTCGGCTCGGAGCGCATCCTGCAGGCCACCGGCCGGGAGAACGCGGCGGCGCCGCTGCTGGCGTTCGAGATCGGCGGCACGGTGCTGCTGGGCATCGTCGCGGCGGTGGCGTTCGCGACCATCCTGGCCGTCGTCGCGGGCCTGACGATCACCGCGTCGGCGTCCTTCGCCCACGACGTGTACGCGAACATCTTCCGCAAGGGCAAGGCGGACCCGGTGTCCGAGGTGCGCGTCGCCCGGCTCACGGCGGTGGTCATCGGCGTGCTCGCCATCGTCGGCGGCATCCTCGCCAACGGCCAGAACGTCGCGTTCCTGGTCGCGCTGGCGTTCGCCTTCGCCGCGTCGGCCAACCTGTCGACGCTGCTGTACTCGTTGTTCTGGAAGCGGTTCAACACCACCGGCACGCTGTGGGGCATGTACGGCGGGCTGGGCTCGTGCCTGCTGCTGGTGTTCTTCTCCCCGGTCATGTCGGGCACGCCGACGTCGATCGTGTCCGGTGTGGACTTCCAGTTGTTCCCGCTGACCAACCCGGGCATCGTGTCGATCCCGGTGTCGTTCATCTGCGGCTACCTGGGCACGGTGCTCAGCAGGGAGCCCGCGGACGCGGCGAAGCAGAAGGAGATGGAAGTCCGCTCCCTAACCGGCATCGGTCGCTGACCGCCCGCGCGGGCGGAAGATGGTAAGACCGCCGTAATCAGGTGGTCGATGGCCATACCGTCCGCGTGGCGGTGGCGCGGTATTACAGTGCACGCCGTGCTCGACACCTCTCTGTCGTCGCCCGCGGTCTCCGCACAGCTGCGCGCGTTCCTCGACGACCGCGCGCCCGCGACGCCGTGCCTGGTGCTGGATCTCGACGCGGTGCGCGCGAACTATCGCGCGCTGCGGGCGGCGCTGCCGGAAGCGGCGGTGTTCTACGCGGTGAAGGCGAATCCGGCGCCGGAGGTCGTGCGCGCGTTGGTCGCCGAGGGGTCGAGCTTCGACGTGGCGAGCACCGGTGAGATCGACCTGTGCCTCGCGCAGGGTGCCGCCGCGGCGTCGCTGTCCTACGGCAACCCGATCAAGAAGGCCGCCGACATCGGCTACGCCCACGCGCGCGGCGTGCGCAGGTTCACCTTCGACTCCGACGGCGACCTGGCCAACCTGGCCGAGCACGCACCGGGCGCGCGGGTGTGGTGCCGGTTCCTGGTGGACGCGCCCGAGTCGGGTACGCCGTTCGGCCGCAAGTTCGGCTGTGCGCCGGAGATGGCCGTGCGGCTGCTGGCCCGCGCGCGCGACTTGGGCCTCGACGCCGACGGCGCGTGTTTCCACGTCGGCTCGCAGCACGTCGACCCGGCCGCGTGGGTCGCGGGCATCACCCAGGCGGCGCGGATCGCCAGGGAGTTGGCCGAGCGCGGCGTGCCGACCCGCTCGCTGAACCTCGGCGGCGGCTTCCCCACCGGCTACCGCTGCCCCGCGCCGCCGCTGGCCGACCACGCGGCCGCGATCCGCGCCGCGGTCGCCGAGCATTTCGGCACCGGTGTCGAGCTGCTGATCGAGCCCGGCCGCGCCGTGGTGGCGACGGCCGGGGTCATCCGCTCGGAGGTGGTCCTGGTGTCGCGCAAGGACGACGCCGACGAGCACCGCTGGGTCTACCTGGACATCGGCCGCTACTCGGGGCTGGCGGAAACCGAGAACGAGTACATCGCCTACCGGCTGCGCACGGCCCATCCGGCCACACCGGACGGTCCGGTGATCATCGCGGGCCCCACGTGCGACGGCGACGATGTGCTATACCAACACACCCCGTATCGTCTGCCGCTGGCACTGCGGGCCGGTGATCACGTCGACATCCTCGACGCGGGCGCCTACACCGCGAGCTATTCCTCGGTGTCCTTCAACGGTTTTCCGCCCCTGCCGACACTGTTCGTCGGCTGATAACCCCCGCAGGAGGTTAGACAGATGTCGTACGACCGTGCGTCCGGTCCAGACGTCGGCTACTTCGCAGGCCGACACGTGCTCGCCGAGTTCGACGGCGTCGATCCGTTGTTGCTCGACGATCCGGCCGTCCTGCGGGCCACACTGGAGGATTCGCTGCGCCGGGCCGGGGCCACCATCTGCGACGTGGTGTCCAAGCGATTCGAGCCGCAGGGCGTCACGGTGCTGGCGCTGCTGTCGGAGTCGCACGCCTCCATCCACACCTATCCCGAGATCGGTTCGATGTTCGTCGACATCTTCACCTGCGGCGAGACCGCGGACCCGGAGCTGGCCGCCGCCCTGCTGCGCGACAGCCTCGGCGCGCTGGACGCCCGGATCACCACTGTCCACAGAGGACACCCCGTGCCTGCCGCGGAGTCCGCCCGATGAGCCCCATCGTGGAGCCGCTTGCGCCGGGGATGACCCGGGTGTGGGAGCTGCCGGAAGTCCTGGTGGACACCCGAACCGAGTTCCAGCACCTGGTGATCGGCACGACGTCCCAGGGCATCAGCCTGTTCTGCGACGACGATCGGCAGAGCACCGAGTTCAGCCAGCTCACCTACCACGAGGCCCTGCTGGTGCCCGCGCTGCTGCTGGCCCGCTCGGTCGAGCGGGTCCTCGTCGTCGGTTCCAGCGAGGGCGTCGTCTGCCAGATCGCGGTCGCCGCCGGAGCGTCCATTGTGGACCACGTGGACATCGACCGCCAGGCTGTGGAGCTGTGCGCGGAACACTTGCCGTACGGCTACACGGAAGCGGAGTTGGCCCGCGCCGTCGCCCACGACGGCCCGGTGCGCGTGCACTACGCCGATGGCTGGCAGTTCCTCGCGGAAACCGCTGAGCGGTACGACATCGTCCTGGTCGACCTCCCCGACGAGCGCCCGGAATTCGCCCAGCACAACCGGTTGTACGAGGAGGAGTTCCTCACCCGCTGCCGGTCGGTGCTGTCGCCGGGGGGTGTCGTGGTGTGCCAGGCGGGCTGCCAAACCCTGTGGCGCAACGAAACGCTGCTGCGATCCTGGCGCCGCTTCCACGACGTGTTCGACACCACGGTGTACTACGGCTCGGACGAGCACGAGTGGGCGTACCTGTTCGGCCTGGCCGAGCCGGAGCCGGACCCGACGCCCCGCATGATCGAACGCCTGTCGACGCTCGCTTATCAGCCGGCAACCATCGACGCGGAAGCGTTGCGCGGCAACACGATCCCGCCGTACCGCGTCCGAAAGTCGCGGTAGCGAGGAAAAGGTGCCCTTCGGCTCGAAGGGCACCTTTCGCTACAGCTTCTCGCCCGCCCGAACCTTGTGCGTGACGCGGCGTTCGACGACGAAGGACAGGAACGGGATCATCCCCGCGACCAGGACCACCAGCGTGCCCTTGACCGACCAGCGGGCCTTGAGCGCGAGGTCGAACGCGAACACCAGGTAGACGGCGTACAGGAACCCGTGCACCGGCCCGACAACGGCCATCGGGCCCGCGTTTCCCGCGCCATACTTGAGGATCATCGCCGCGACCAGGGTCAGCAGCCCGACGCCGACGATGTAGGCGAGCACCCGGAACCGGGCGAGCGCGCCGCGAGTGCCCTTCACCGCGACCGCCTGTGCCGGGTTCTCCTCGTCGGTCATGCTCATCGAGTCTCCTGGTCTGCGTTGAGTCGTGCGAGATAGCGGTTGTACTCGGCCAGTTCGTCGTCCCCGTGGATGACCTTTACGGGTTCCGGCGGCTTCTCGGGTTCCGGCTGGGTTTCCGGGTGCTGGGCACGCAGTCGGCGCAGTCGCCAGAACATGTAGGCCGGGGCGAGGCCGAAGAGGGGCCACTGCAGGACGTAGCCGAGGTTCTGGAAGGTGCCGTTGGCGGCGGAGAACCGCTGCCACTGCCACCACGCCAGACCGCAGCAGACGACCAGGGACAGCACACAGACCCCGACTACCAGGACCTTGCGCATGCCGTTCGACCGATCGCCCACGCCTGCGATGCTAACGCCAGGAAGCTGAGTGAGCGCCGACACCCGGGTCTCGGGCTAGCTGTCCGCGAGGAAGCGGTGCCAGGCTGGTCCGGGGAAGGTGAGATGGGGGCCGGTGCCGTTCTTGGAATCCCGAACCCCCACCACCTCAGCCTCAACCGCCACCTCGACACAGTTGTCATTGCCGCCCATGCCGCTGCCGCTGCTCTTGCGCCACTCGGCGAACGCCACCTCGACACAGTTGTCGTTTGCGCCGATACCGCTGCGACTGCTCTTGCGCCACACCGCTTCCGAGAAGGTCACAGCTGCCATGAAAATCGCCTCTCTAGTCGGTCCGGTACTGGCGCGCCAACTCCTCGATGAAGCGCACCGACTCAGCTTGGCTCAGCGCCAGCGAGCAAAGATGATCGAAAGTCAGTCTAGTCTCCTCGACCTCGTCCTCCCGCTCGATGTGCGCGGCGCCGGTGGGATAGGCGACATAGCCGATGTCGGGATCGTTCCTGTCGGGGAAGCTCAGCAGCGTGAAGGCGCCATTCATGCCGACATGTGCACCTGCCGCATGGGGAAGCACCTGCACGACCACCGTTTCCAGCTCGGCGGTAGCGACCAGGTGCATCAGTTGCGCGTGCATCACCTCCGATCCTCCCACTGGTCGGTGGAGAACGGCCTCATCGAGGATGGCCGAAACATGGAGCGGGTACTCCTCATCGACCAGTCGCTTCTGCCGGATCAGTCGGGCCGCTACGTGGTTTCCGACCTGTCTGGCGCTCCAGGGCACCCGGACTGCTGCGAACAGCGCGTTCATGTAGTCGCTGGTCTGGAGAAGCCCGGGCACATAGACCAGGCTGAACTCGCGGACGTGTGATGCCTCGGATTCCATGCCGATGTAGCCGCGATCCTGGATGCCGTACTTGGTCCACCAGCCGGGCGGGGCCGCGTGGCGGACCTGCTCCATCAGGTCTTCGTCGTAGTCGTCGCAGTACAGGTCCAACATCGACTTGGCCAGGTGAATGTTCACCCTGGCGTGGCCCGACTCCAGCCTGCTGAGGCTGGAACGGGTCATCTCCAGGCGTTCGGCGGCCTCCTCCATGGTCAGGTGCCTGCTCTCGCGCAGCTCGCGAAGCCTGCGACCCAGCCGCCTGCGGCGGAACGGCGGTACGACTGCCATCCAACTACCTCCCGTGTGCGAATGATTACCTACCATCATCCACACGCACGGTGCGTACCTGAGTGTGCACATCCGCCCATCGGCGAATCGCGTTCTCCCCGACTCAGCCGCGCGCGGCGGCGGTGCGGGCGTAGCCGTCGGCGAGGCCGAAGACCTTCTGGCCGTAGGGCACCGAGTTGTTGTACGAGAACACGCCCTGCCACCAGCCGGCCGCCGTGCCGAGGTCGCGGCCGTTGGCGCACAGGTACCGGCCTGCCGCGAGCGCCGCGTCGTCAATCTGCTGGGGGTCGCCGCGGCCGTCGAGGTTGGCGTCGGAGGCCCAGCGGCGCCAGGTGGACGGGATGAACTGCATCGGGCCGACGGCGCGGTCGACCGCCGTGTCGCCGTCGAACTGGCCGCGGTCGGTGTCGGCGATCGCCTTGACGCCCGGGGAACCGTCCAGGGGGACGCCGATGATCGGGATGGACGGCAGGCCGTCGTCGCCGAGGGTGGCGCCGCCGTACTGGCCGTGGTTGGACTCGATGCGGCCGATTCCCGCCAGCGTGGCCCAGGACAGCCCGCACTTCGGCGTGGTCGACCGCACCACCAGTTCGGCGTTGCCGTAGGCCATCAGGGCCCGCGCGGGGACGCCGGTCGGGCCTGCCAACCGTTCGGCCCACGCGCGCAGCGGGTCGGTGCCGCTCTGCCCGGCCTGCGGCTGTGGCGCGATGACCGCGGTGTCGACCTGGGCCGGAACCACGGAGTTCGGCTCGACCTGCGCGGCCTGGACCTCCAGGGCGGGAATCTCCGCCGCGACGTCACTCGACTTCGGCACGACGGCCGCCCGGACCACCCACACGGCACCCGCGGCCACCACGAGCACGGACACCACGACGATGAGCCTCGTCAGGATGCCCGCGCCGCGTCGGGACGTCGCGCTGTTCGTGTCCGCCACCGTGCTCCAGCCCTGGATCGCCGTGCCGGGCGCGTGCGCGCACCGGTCACGACAACATCAACGACTTGACCACAGTAGCGTTACGCCACGTGACGTACGCGACCGGAGACTAGGCGGCGCCGTCGCGGCGCTGCCGCTGCAGCCGGGCCACGCACCACGCGGGGGCGCTGCCCCGGCGCAGGTGTTCCAGCACGGTGAGCGGGCCGAGTCTGCGGCCGAGATCCGACGGCGCGAGACCGGCCGCGCGGTAGTCGAGGGCGCGCTGGTCGAGCGGGCTCATGCCCGCGTCCCACCACTCCTCGGCCTCGGCCACACCGCCGACCATCTGCCAACAGCTCGCCGCCGCCGCCAACAGCTCCTGTGGAGCCTCCGGCAGACGTCGCCGCATGGCGGCGACATAGCGCGGGTCGGCTCCTTCGACGGCGGACCAGCGCGGGTTGCCGCCGCGTGCGCGTTGGCCGGGGATACCCGGCGCGGCAACGGGGGCGTCGGCCAGCCATTCCGACGCGATGCGGTGTGCCTCCGCCGCGTCGGCGTCCTGCGAGCGCTCTGCGGTCCACTGGCGGACCAAGGCGTCGACCCCGGGGTCGTCGAGCATTCTGCCTCCTGGAGGTCTCATGATCACTCGATGGCTGAAACCGTAGGGGTCCACACCGACAGATCGCCAGACCCAAAGCCCGACCAGTTTCGCGATCTGGGCTTCTACGGGTCAGATCCACCCGGACGGTCCAATGTGGATCTCTTGTCGACAGAGATCGCTACGGACGGTGACCGCGTTACGGGCAGGGCTCCGCGCCGTCGCGTCGATCCCCCGTTCGCGGCTAGGCGAAGAGGTTCTTCAAGAATGTGATGATCGCTTCGGCGCCCTCGCGGAGCCAGCCGAACAGGCTCTGCACCGCATCGCCCGCCTGGGTCGGCTGCGTGATGACGTAGAACAGCACGAGGGCGACCCCTACCAGGATCACGGCCTTCTTGGCATTCATCAGCTCACTCCATCCGCTCCGCCCGTGGCCCCCAAGCCTACGAGCCCCCGTACCGCATCATGGTCCTCCAACTCGACCACGCTCGGCACCAATGTCACGCAGTTGGCCCACCGAGAGTGAGAAACTCGGCTCCGGGGAGCCACCCTCGCTCAGACGATCACTCTACGGGTCTAGCCTGACAATCACTCTGGAGACACACTATGGCCGCTGTCCTCGTCGAACGCGATGGTCCGGTCGTCACAATCCTGCTGAACCGCCCGGAAGCCCGCAACGCCGTCGACGGCCCGACCGCGACGGCGCTGACCTCGGCGTTCGCGGATTTCGACGCCGACCCGACCGCGTCGGTGGCGGTGTTCGGCGGGGTCGGGCCCGCGTTCTGCGCGGGCGCGGACCTCAAGGCGCTGGGCGGGCCGTCGAGCAACGGCGTGACTCCCGACGGCGCCGGGCCGATGGGGCCGACCAGGATGCGGCTGTCGAAGCCGGTGATCGCGGCCGTGCAGGGGCACGCGGTGGCGGGCGGGCTGGAACTGGCGCTGTGGTGCGACCTGCGGGTGGCCGACACGACCGCGGTGTTCGGGGTGTTCTGCCGCAGGTGGGGCGTGCCGCTGATCGACGGCGGGACGGTGCGGCTGCCCCGGCTGATCGGGCAGAGCCGGGCCATGGACCTGATCCTGACCGGCAGGCCGGTGCCCGCCGACGAAGCCCTGGCGATGGGCCTGGCCAACCGGGTGGTGCCTGAGGGCACCGCTCTGGCAGCGGCTCGGGAGCTGGCGGAGTCGCTGGCGCGGTTCCCGCAGGCTTGCCTGCGCGCGGACCGGATGTCGGCGCTCGGACAGTGGGGGCTGGACGCGACGGACGCGCTGGCAGGCGAGTTCGCGCTGGGCTCGCGGGTACTGGCCGAGGCGTTGACGGGCGCGGGCCGGTTCGCGGCGGGGGCAGACACAGCACGTTCGAGTGAACGCCATCACCCACCTGCGGAGTGACACTCTGCAGCAGGGGCAAGCCCCGCCTGATCAGATGGACACGCTGCTGATGACGGTGGACTCGTCGATTTTCCAGCGACCGTCCTGCCGGACCAGCGAGTAGCGGTGCCGTTCGCGCAGGCCCCTGCCGTCCTTGAAGGCGTACTCCACAGTCGCCTCGACCGTGTCTCCCTGCGTGCCGGTGGCTTCGGGAACCCGCACACCGCTCATCTGGTTCCAGAAAGCCTGATAACCGCTGTAGCCGCCTGCCGGACTCCGCTGGTACTTCGGCGTCAACCGCGTCCAGCCCTCCTGGAGGTTGCCGGGCACCAGCGCGTAGTAGTCGATCACCGCGGCCTGTGGCGTCTGGGGGCCGCCAGGCGGTGCGACCGGGGCTGCCGGAGACGCGGCCGTCGTGGTCACGACGGTCGTGGTGGTGACGGTCGTGGTGGCCACGGGCAGGGCGGCGGGTGGCCGGCCTTCGGCCGGCCGACCGGACTCGGTAGCAGACGGGGACGTCGGGGACGAAGGGAGCTGTTCGGCCGTGCTACCACGGCCGGATACGCCGTTGTTCGCCGCGAACAGGGTCCCGGCCAGCGCGAGCAACAGGACGGCCGTGGCGACCGACACCACGAGCCGTCTGCGCTTCCTCGACGGCCCGCCCCCCGGTGCGCCGGATACGGTCGCCTGCTGGGCGCCGGAGCCGGTTGGACCGCTCTCGGGCCGAGCGCAGGCGACCTGGCTGGTGTGCCGCGGTTCCGCGGGAAGCGTCATCGTCGACCACACCTCTTCGCCCGCGACCAACGGCCATGCCGCCGCCGACGCGAGCATGTCCCTTACCTCGGCCATGGTCGGACGACTGTCGGAGTCGACGCTCAACAACCGACCGAGCACGTCGGTGACCGGGCCTGCCTGGGTCGGCGGCGTGATCTCCCCGGACGCGGACCGGTACAGCAGCGCCATGGCGTTGTCGCTCGCCCCGAACGGCGATACGCCTTCCACCGCGCTGTACAACGTGGCACCGAGGGAGAACACGTCGGAGGCGAACGTCGCCCGGCTGCCCCTCGCCACCTCGGGCGCCAGATAGGCGGGGGTGCCCCCGACATCCGCCGTCGCGGTCCCGGTGACGTCCTCGACGACCCGGGAGATGCCGAAGTCCGTGATCTTGACAGTGCCGTCGTGCCCGAGCAGCACGTTGCCCGGCTTGACGTCGCGGTGCACCACGCCGACCGCGTGCGCCGCGGCCAACGCGGCCGCGACCTGGGAGCCGATCTCCGCTACCTCGGTTTCCCCCATCGTGCCGTGCTCGGCCAGCCGCTGGGACAGACTGGTCGACGGCAGGTACTCCATGATCAGATACGGCCTGCCGTCGTCCTCGGTCACATCGAACACCGTGATCGAGTGCGGATGCTGCAGCTTCGCCGCGATCCGGCCCTCGCGCATCGCTCGCCGCTTGACCTCCTTGAGCTGCGGTCCGCTCAATGTTTCCGGCATGAACAACTGTTTCACCGCGACCGTGCGGTGCAACCGCTCGTCGTAGGCCCGCCAGACCACGCCCATCCCGCCACTACCGAGGCGTTCGATCACCCGATACCGGCCCGCGATCAGGCTGTCGTCGTCACTCACCGCGACTCACCAGGTCAGCACTCACTCCATAGTGATTGCACCAGCACGCACAACCGAAACAACGGCCTGGTGGGCGGCGTGCCGGTCGGTACCGGCGATGGAGCGGGTCAGGCGATGACGCCGGTCGACCGCAGGCGGTCCACTTCCTCGGCGCGCACGCCCAGCTCCGCCAGGACCTCAGCCGTGTCCGCGCGGGCCTCGCTCGGTGGGGTCGGCACGCCCGGGGCGGTTCGGCTGAACTTCGGGGCGGGAGCGGGTTGAACGTCGTCGCCGACCTTGACGAAGGTGTGGCGGGCGACGTTGTGGGGGTGGGTCGTGGCCTCCTCGGGGGTGAGTACGGGCGACAGGCAGGCGTCGGTGCCTTCGGCGAGGGCGGCCCATTCGTCGCGGGTGCGGGTGCGGAGGACGTCGGTGAGGAGTTGACGCAGGGCGGGCCAGTTGTCCGGGTTCAGGTGATCGGGCGCGTCGTGCAGGTCCAGGACCTTCACCAGGGCGGCGAAGAACCTGGTCTCGATCGCCCCCACCGCGACGTGTTTGCCATCCGCGGTCTCATAGGTGTCGTAGAACGGGGCGCCGCCATCCAGCAGGTTGGCGCCGCGCGGGTTGTTCCAGGCGCCGACGTTCCTCAGGCCGTGCAGGCTGGTCATCAACAGCGCGGCGCCGTCGACCATGGACGCGTCGACGACCTGGCCGCGGCCGGAGGACTGCCGTTCGACCAGGGCCGCCAGCACGCCCATCGCGAGCATCAGGCCGCCGCCGCCGAAATCGCCCAGCAGGTTCAGCGGGACAGTGGGCTTGTGACCCGCCTGGCCGATCGGCTCCAGGGCGCCCGCGATGGCGATGTAGTTGATGTCGTGCCCGGCGGCGGGCGCCAGCGGGCCGTCCTGGCCCCAGCCGGTGATCCGGCCGTAGACCAGGCGCGGGTTGCGCGCGAGCGCCGTGTCGGGCCCCAGGCCCATCCGCTCGGCCACGCCCGGCCGGAACCCCTCGATCAGCACGTCGGCGCCGTCGATGAGGCGCAGGACCAGGTCGCGGCCCTCGGGCGCCTTGACGTCGACGCCGATCCAGCGCCTGCCGCGGGTCAGCGGGTCGTTCGGGAAGGTGAGCACGTCGAGGCCCGGCTTGGCGCGGTCGACCCGGACGACGTCGGCGCCCAGGTCGGCCAGCACCGTGCAGGCGAACGGCGCGGGGGCGAGCCCGGCCAGCTCGACCACCTGCAGACCAGCGAGCGGTCCGGTACCCATACGGGGTGTTCCTCTCGATCAGGATCGGGTCAGAGCGTGCGGGCGATGATCTCCTTCATGATCTCGTTGGTCCCGCCGTAGATCCGCTGCACGCGCTGGTCGGTGAACATCCGCGCGATCGGGTACTCGTTCATGTAGCCGTAGCCGCCGTGGAGTTGCAGACACTCGTCGACGGCCTTCATGGCGCGATCGCTGGTCCACCACTTGAGCATCGCCACGGTCGGGATGTCCAACTCGCCCTTGAGGTGCTTGATGATGCAGTCGTCCAGGAACACGCGGCCGATGCGGGCCTCGGTGGCGACCTCGGCCAGGGTGAACTTGGTGTTCTGGAAGCCGAACACCGGGCGGCCGAACGCCTCGCGCTCCTTGGTATAGCGCAGCGTCTCGCGCAGCGCCAACTCCATCGCGATCACCGACGTGATGCCGATGAGCAGCCGCTCCTGGGGCAACTGCTGCATGAGCTGGACGAAACCCTGCCCCTCGGTCGCGCCGAGCAGGTTGGTGACGGGCACCCGGACGTCGTCGAAGAACATCTCGGCGGTGTCCTGGGCCTTGAGGCCGATCTTGTCCAGCACCCGGCCGCGGCGGAACCCGGCGCGCTCGGTCTCGACCACGATCAGCGAGGTGCCCTCGGCGCCCTTGCTCGGGTCGGTCTTGGCGACGACGATCACGAAGTCGCACTGGCCGCCGTTGGTGATGAAGGTCTTCGAGCCGTTGACCACGTACTCGTCGCCGTCGCGGATCGCCTTGGTCTTGACACTCTGCAGGTCCGAGCCGGTGCCGGGCTCGGTCATCGCGATCGCGCCGACCCACTCGCCGGAGGCGAGCCGGGGCAGCCAGGCGTGCTTCTGCTCCTCGCTGCCGTAGGCGAGCACGTAGTGCGCGACGATGGCGTTGTGCAGGGAGACGCCCCAGCCGCTGTCGCCCGCGCGGGCCTGCTCCTCGATCAGCACGGTCTCGTGCGCGAAGTTGCCCCCGCCGCCGCCGTACTCCTCCGGGATCGACAGACAGAGCAGCCCGACCTCGCCCGCCTTGGTCCACAGCTCCCGGTCGACCTGCTTCTGCTCGATCCAGCGCTCCGTGTTCGGGCTCAGCTCCTTCTCGCAGAAGGTGCGCGCGAGATCGCGGAAGGCGTCCAGGTCTTCGTCCATCCAGGGGGAACGCTGGGTGAGGGTCACGACCCCGACCTCCTGTGCTTGGTAAACATTCCAGAGTGCAGGTAAGTTCTCCCCAGAAGGTACCTGTCGCCGAGACTGTCCGTAAAGCCTCCGAGGAGGTCGCCGTGGTGTCGACCGTGCGCACGCACCGCACCCAGCAGGAACGCCGCGCACAGACCCGCGTCGCCCTGCTCGACGCCACCATCGGCTGCCTGGTGGAACTGGGCTACGCCCGCACCACCGTGCAGGAGATCTGCGCGCGGGCCGGGGTGTCCCGCGGCGCCCAGCAGCACCACTTCACCACCAAGGCCGAGCTGCTGACCGCCGCGCTGGAGCACCTGTTCGCCCGGCTGATCGGCGAGATGACGGCCGCGGCGTCGTCGCTGCCGCCCGGCCGCGAGCGGGTCACCATGGGCATCGACCTGCTCTGGGAGGCGTACTCCGGGACGCTGTCGACGGCGGCGGTGGAACTCTGGGTCGCGGCGCGCACCGACGACGAGCTGCGGGACACGCTGCGCCCGGTCGACCGGGCCCTGGGGCACGCGACGCTGCAGTTGTACCGGGAGGCGGCCGGGGTGGAACTGCCGGAGGCCGAGGTGGAGACGCTGATGCTGCTGAGCGTCAACTTCGTGCGCGGCCTGGCCCTCGACGCGATGATCGGCGGCGGCGCCGAGCGGCGCGCGCGGCTGCTGGAGGAATGGAAGGCCACCGTGCTCGACCGCTATGCCACCGCGGTCGAGCGGACCTGACGACCCGTGGTTTGCAGCGGCCGACCCGGCCCTCGCTCGGGTCGGCCGCTGCTACTCATAGATGAGGGGCCGCACCCGGTTTGGTGACGTTCGCTTTCGTGAACTTCTTTCGAACTTCTTCTTCGAACCCGCTGCCGGCGACGCACACCGTCAGTCGGCCACCTGCCACCACTCGTCGGCGTGGTAGTAGTCGGCGACCTCGCCCGCGGTGATCCGGTCCGCGTCCCGCCACGGGCCGACCGCGTCCAGGTCGTCGATGGCGACCCACCGGGTCTCGTCGTAGGCGTAGTGGTTCGGGCGGGGATCGCCCATCTCCAGGTCCCATGTGGACTCACTGGGGAGCTGACAGCGCCAGACCCGCAGCACCGCCGCGTCGTGGTCGCCGTCCGCCGTGGGCCAGGCGGTGAGCGCGCGGTCGCCGAGGATCCGGTCGACGCAGCGCAGGGAGATGCCGAACTCCGTGGTGAACTCGCGCTGCAGGGCGGACTGCTCGTCCTCGCCCGAGGCCACCTCCGTGCCGGGCAGTTCCCAGTAGCCCGACACCGACTGCGGCTGCGAGCGCCGGGCGACGAACAGCCGGAACGCGCGGACGATCGCCGCGCCCGCCACCACCATCTCGGTCATGGCCCCAGTGCACACGCGCGGGCGGTTCCCGTCGATCGCCGACCAGGTGTGCGGCCGGGCACCATCGCGTGCCCGAATGGACCGTCACCCCGGGCGGCACCCAGCGCTGCCACGGCTGGCCCGGCACGCTCGCGTCGGTCTCACGCGAACCCGACTGCCCGCCGGAGGTGGCCACTGTGGACGGTGCGGTGCCTGCCATCTTCGCCGAACGGCCACTGCTGGTGGTGATCGGCACGGTGAGACCGGCGGAGTTCGTCGGCCGCGGCTAGCGCGGCGGCAGTGGGAGCGGCAGTCCGGGTAGGCCGTCGAGGCTGGTGCCGACGTGCGGCTTGGCTTCGCAGTACGCGGCGAACTCGGCGTCGGTCTTGCGGCCGAAGTACTCGGCGTGCAGGGTGCGGTCGGCCTGGTAGTCCATCAGCGGGACGGCGTAGCCGCAGGTGTCGCTGATCCGCTCGGCCGTCACCACGACGATCGCGCGGACCGATGGCGCGTGGCCGTCGGGGAAACGCGGGATCAGCTCGGCCCAGCGCGGGTCGTCACGGAAGACGGGCGCGCCGCGGCCGTAGACCCGCACGATGGTCGGCGGGCCGTCGAACGCGCACCACATCACGGTGATGCGGCCGTTCTCCCGCAGGTGGGCCACGGTTTCCGCGCCGCTGCCGCCGAAGTCGAGGTAGCCGACGGTGTGCTCGTCGAGCACGGCGAGCGACCCGGAACGTCCCTTCGGGGAGACGTTGACGAGGCCGTCGTCGGCCAGTGGTGCCGTGGCCACGAAGAACATCGGCTGGCGCTCGATGAACTCCCGCAGTCTGCCGTCGATGCGCTCATAGGTTTTCCCCATGCCACAGTATGGCCATGACATCGGCGGACATCCCCGCGCTGCTGGCCATGGCGTTTCGGACCGTGACGGACCAGGTCCACACCCGACTCGCCGCCGAGGGGTACGACGACATCCGGCCCGCGCACGGCTTCGTGTTCCAGTACCTGTCGCACCGGCCGGGGGCGACCGCGGTGGAACTGGGCAGGCACCTCGGGGTGACCAAGCAGGCCGCGGTGCAGCTCGTGGACGAGTTGGAGCAGCGCGGGTACGTCGAGCGCACGCCGCACCCGACCGACCGGCGCAGCAGGCTGGTCGCGCTCGCCCCGCGCGGGTGGGCGTGCATCGGGCGGGTGACCGAGCTGTGGGCGGAGACCGAGCGGCACTGGGCCGACCTGATCGGCGCGAACCGGCTCGCCCGGCTGCGCGCGGACCTGGGCACGATCGTCGCGGATTCGGGTCAGCCGGTGGGGTTGCGCCCGGTCTGGTGACCCGGCCAGCGGTACGGCTCGAACGGGGGGTCGAGCGGCGCGCCGGTCAGCCGGTTGGCGAAGGTGGACAGCGTGTAGGTGCCGATGCCGAGCACGACCTCCAGCGCGGCGCGCTGGGTGTAGCCCGCGTCGAGGAAAGCCTTGGTGTCCACTTCGGACACTCCGCCGTGGGTGGCGAGCACGGCGAGGGTGAACCGGCGCAGCGCCTCCAACCGGTTGTCCGCCAACGGTTTCTCGTCACGTAGCGTGTCGATGACCTCGGCGGGCGTGGCCCGCGCGGCCAGGGTCGCGGAGTGCATCGCGACGCAGTAGTGGCACTCGACGTGGGTCGCCATGGTCATCACCACGATCTCGCGCTCCAACTCGGTCAGCGTGGTGCGGTCGAACACGGCGAGGTTCGCCATGAAGGTGCCGAGCAGTTCCGGTGATGCGGCCATCCTGGCCACCGGGGCGGGGACGTAGCCGAATTTCCTGGCCGCGCCAACGATGATCGGCTTCGAGCCCGCCGGGGCGGTGTCGGCGGTGTGGGTGATGAACATGGTTTCCCTTCGGTCGAACCTGTCCATCGAAGGTAGCCCGCGGTCGTCGATATAGTCAATCTAGTTGACTACTTTGCTCAGGTCCCCTCGAACAGCTCGATCCGCTCAGGCGGCGCTTTCCGCACCGGGGTCGGCTGGGCCGAGCAGGGCTGGGCCGAGGTGCTGCGCGATAGCGGTCCACTGTGGACACTGGTACCCGGGGCGAGGGTGCGCGTCCGGCGGCCCGGCTGCTCACACACTGGAAACACCGGGGTCCCCGATCGGCAACAGTGCGCCAGCACCCTGGGGGCATGGACACGATCGGCACACCGACGACCTGGCGGCTGCGGATTCAGCTCGACGACCGGCCGGGCACGCTCGCCCGCGTGACCACGCGGCTCGCCGCGCGGGACTGCAACGTGCTGGGGCTGTCGGTGCTGCCCGTGCCGGGCGGCGTGGTGGACGAGATCGTGGTGAACACCCCGGCGGACACCACGCCCGCGCAGGTGATCGCCGACATCCGGGCCGAAGGCGGCCGGTGCGTCGGCATCACCCGGGCCGACCTGCGCCACCTGGTGGACAACACGACCTCGGCGCTGCGGGCGGTGGCCGCGGCCCTGGGCGACCCGGCGGCGGTGGCCGAGGCCGTGCGCACCATGCTCGGCGCCGACGCGGTGACGACAGCCGACGGCGCCGACGAGCCGGACGCGATCGGCCACCGCGCGCCGCTGACGCTGCGCGACGGGACCACGCTGGTGGCGCGCCGGGGGTGGGCGCCGTTCACCGAGGTGGAACTGGCCAGGGTGGCGGCGTTCGGCGAGGTGCTGGCCGCGGGCGCGATGGCCGCGACCACCCCGTCCGCCGTCATCGCCGCGAACGGCGCGGGCATCGTGCTGCGCGGCGCCACGCCCGCCGACGCCGACGCGGTGTCGGCGCTGCACGCGCGCTGCTCGGCGCAGACCCTGTTCGCCCGGTACCACGCGGGGCTGCGCACGCTGCCCCGGCGCTGGCTGCACCGGCTGCTGCAGCCGCCGCGGGGCAACACGCTGCTTGCCCTGTGCGGCACCGAGGTCATCGGCATGGCGCAGCTCATCCACACCCAGGACCCGGCCGAGGCGGAGATCTCGCTGCTGGTCGAGGACCAGTGGCAGCGCCAGGCCATCGGCACCGCGATGATCTCTCGGCTCGGCACGGTCGCGCGCGCGGCGGGCCACCAGCGGATGATCGCCTGGTGCCTGCCGTCGGAGGTCGGGTTCGAGCGGGCGGCGGTGGCGTCCGGGCTGCCGGTGTCGGTCCGGCATGAGGACAGCATGCTGCGGGTGTCGCTGGGCGTGGCCCCGGCCTGGAGTCCGGCCGCCGAGGTGACTGTTCGCTAGTGCCGGGTATCGGCTGGTCGACGGCGTGGCAGGCAAGGCGCCGGAATGGTCGCGTACCGGGTTGTCCATGGCCGTGTCCGGCAACGCGGCCAGGCGCACCTCCCCGCCGACCGGTCAGGACTGCGCGGCCTGCTCGGTCAGCAGCCCCCGGTCATAGGCGACCGCCACCGCCTCCGCCCGCCTGCTCGCGCCCAGCTTCGCCATGATCCGGCTCAAGTGGACACTCACCGTCTTCTCACTGATGAACAGCTCGGCCCCCACCTGCCGGTTCGTCCGTCCTAACGCGACAAGCGACAGAACCGCCCGCTCGCGCGGCGTGAACGGGTCCAGCTCGTCGCGCGGATCGACCGTCTCGTCGAGCGAGACACGGCCCCGGCGGGCCGCCTTGCGCACGGCGTCGCGCAGGGGTTTGGCGTTCAGCCGGGTGGCGACGGCGTCGGCGGCGCGGAGTTCGACGGCGGCCTCGTCGCGGCGGTCGGCGGCGAGCAGGGCCTCGCCGAGGCGCCTGCGGCAGACCGCCTGTTCGTACACGGCGCCGTAGTCGAAGGCGTCGACCGCGGCGCGCCAGCGGGTCGGGTCGCTCGCGCCGTGCAGGCGGCTCAGCTCGGCCTCGGCACGCGCGAGCCACGCGCGGCCCTCGGGGCCTAGGACACCCGTGCGCGGCTTGCCCAGCTCGGCGGTCCGGCGGGCCCGCTCGACCAGCCGGACACCGTCGGCGACGGCACGGTCCCCGGCGTCGGGATCGCGGCCGGTCGCGGCGGCGTGCGCGAGGTCGGCGTGCGCGGCGATGCCGAGCGCCGCCATCCGAATGCCCGCCAGGAACCACTGCCCGCCCGCCTGCGCCACCCAGTCCAGGGCCTCGCGGACCCACTCGACGGCGCGATCGGGGCGACCGCGCCAGCTCGCCAGTTCCGCGCCGACCCCGCCCGCGACCAGCGGGATCTGCAGGTCGCGGTGCCAGTCCGACCGCAGTTCGGTGACCAGGCGCTCGGCCTCGGTGAACCGGCCCCGACCGACCGCGACATACGCGCCGACCGCGGCCAGCCGGGCCGAGACCGTGCTGGACACCCGGTGGCCCGGCGGCTCCGCGGCGGCCTCGCTGCCGTCCCAGTCGCCGCGGGCGTAGCGGATCACCACCTGGATGACGCGCAGCTCCAGCCCGTAGACGCTCCAGGTGAGGCCGGTCGAGCAGGCCCGGTCGACCCCCGCGTCGGCCACCGCACCTGCCTCGTCGAGCAGGCCCTGCTCGTAAAGGTTGACACACAAGGAATATCGGGCCCGCAGCTCGACGGTGATGGCCTCGACCTCCTCGGCCCGACGCATCGCGTCGGCCAGCCGGGCGCGCGATTCGACGCCTTCGCCGCGGGCCTCGGCGAGGATCGCCAGCGTGATGAGCGCGTCGGCCTCCGGTCCGCCCGCGTCCAGCGACCGGGCCACCTCGACCGCGCGCTCGGCGTGCTCCCGGGCGTCGTCCATCCGGCCCATGCCGCGCAGGATCGTCGCGTACGCGGCGAGCACCCACGCCTGGGTGGGGCTCGGCGGCCGGTCGGCCACCAGCGCCCACGCGTGCTCGATGACCTCCTGCGCCTCCACCTCCCGCCCGTCCACGGCGTAGAGCGCCTGCGCGAGCCGCCTGCGCAGCTTCACCGCGGGCTCCGGGTCGGCGCCCTGGTCGGCGAGCGCCACCGCCGACTTGGCGAACGCGATGGCCCGCTCCGGGTCGCCGGACATGCCCGCCACCCACGACGCGCGCCGCAGCAGGACCAGTTCGTCGACATCGGGCGGGCGCTCGGCGGGCGGCACCGCGTCCCACAGTTTCAGCGCGCGTTCCAGGTGTTCCAACGACTCCGCGGGCGCGCCCAGCCGCTCGGCCTCCTTGGCCGCGTCGACCGACGCCGACAACGCGCGCGGCAGCGCGTGGCTCTCCATGCTGTGGTGGGCCAGCGCCGCCGCGACCCCGCGTACACCCGCCTCGTGGGTCAGCTCGCGCGCGTAGGCACTGTGCAGCCGCACCCGTTCGCCGGGCAGCAGATCGCCGTAGACGGCCTCGCGCAGCAGGGCGTGCCGAAAGGTGTAGACCTCGCCGTCGTCCGGCACGAGCACGTGGCGCTGCACGGCTTCGCGCAGCGCCTCCTCCAGGCCGGCGTCGTCGAGGTCGGCGACCGCGCGCAGCCGGGCGTCCGGCACCCGCCGCCCCGCCACCGAGGCCACCCGCACGATGTTCTGCGCGGCCGGGCTGAGCCGCTCGATCCGCGCGAGCAGGACGTCGACCAGGGTGGCGGGCATGCCGCCCGCGCCGCAGTCGAGGTAGGCGGCGAGCAGTTCCTCGGCGAAGAACGCGTTGCCCTCCGAGCGCCCGGCCACCTCGCGCAGCGTCGGCTCGGACAGCCGGTCCTCGGCGAGCGCGGCGACGAACGCGCGCGCGTCGGCGGGCCCGAACGGCGCCAGCTCGATCCGCTCGACCTGCGGCAGGCGCACCAGTTCGGCGAGCAGCGGGCGCAGCGGATGCCTGCGGTGCAGGTCGTCGGCGCGGTAGGTGCCGAGCACCAGCAGCCGCTGCGATCGCAGCCGGGACAACAGGAACGACAGCAGGCTGCGGGTCGACGCGTCGGCCCAGTGCAGGTCCTCCAGCACCAGCACGACCGGCGACTCCTCGGCCAGGTCGCCGAGCACCCCGTGCACCGCGTCGAAGAGCTGGAGCTGCCCGATGTCCTGTTCGGACCGCGGGCCGACGACCGGGATCGCCATGCCGGAGGCGAGCCTGCCGGGGTCGGGCCCGGTGGGCATCGCGATCTCGGGGAACAGCCTGCCCAGCGCGGGCCGGACCCGCGCCCGGTCCCGCACCGCCGCCAGCGCCTCGGCGACGGGCAGATAGGGCAAACCGGTCTCGCCCGCGTCCAGGCAGCGGCCGGTGAGTACCAGCGCTCCCTGGTCGCGGGCGAACGCCCCGACCTCCGCGGTCATCCGGGTCT
>NZ_JBQTHF010000047.1:0-76262 GCF_052390155.1 Actinokineospora sp.
GCCGCCGAGTGCGCACAGCGTGTCAAATCGAACGCTTCCAGAATCTCCACGATCTCCCTGTCAGACTTGGTCAAGGGACTCCTCCGGCACCACGGTCGGCAACTGATCAGCAACCAGAGCCAACCCCGCCGGAAGGGTCCCTACCTGCATTGATGCCAGGCGTGTCCCGGAGATCTCATGTCCATCCATCCGGAGACTTCATGTCCGCACACCCGGACCAAACTGTCCGCCCACCCAGACTTTTTCATGTCCGCTGGCAAGCTAGAGGCTCGGACGTCAAAGTGATGCTGAAACGAACATACGCCCGGTATGCTCCCTGGTCAGCAAGTGTCTTCCCCGCGCACGCGGGGCTGTTCCCTGGATGACGCCCAGCATGCCCATACCCGGCTCGTCTTCCCCGCGCACGCGTGGCTGTTCCGCGATCTCCTGGGGCTGGACCGTCTACGTGGGCGTCTTCCCCGCGCACGCGGGGCTGTTCCGGCTCAGGCGTCCGCCGCCAGGGCCGCCGCCTGGTCTTCCCCGCGCACGCGGGGCTGTTCCGGCTGGCGCGACGTCGTCAACCAGGTCCAGTTCGTCTTCCCCGCGCACGCGGGGCTGTTCCCTATACGCAACCTCGCGCACTCTGTCTAGGCTGGTCTTCCCCGCGCACGCGGGGCTGTTCCTGCGTGCAAGCCCTGCACGCATCCCTGCTGTGGGTCTTCCCCGCGCACGCGGGGCTGTTCCGCCGCCGAAGCGCAAGGACGGCACGACCGACGCGTCTTCCCCGCGCACGCGGGGCTGTTCCGTCGACCGCCAAGCCCGCGCAGAAGAAGGAGAGGTCTTCCCCGCGCACGCGGGGCTGTTCCGTCGGGATGATGATGTACACATTATGTGTTGACGTCTTCCCCGCGCACGCGGGGCTGTTCCCGAAAACCGCGGGACGATGAAGCAGGCCGCGGAGTCTTCCCCGCGCACGCGGGGCTGTTCCCTCTTGCGTACCACCGATGTCGTTGCGCGGGTCGTCTTCCCCGCGCACGCGGGGCTGTTCCCGCGACACCCCGGACATCGAGCCGTGACCACCCGTCTTCCCCGCGCACGCGGGGCTGTTCCGCGGACCTCGTCAGTGTCGAGAAAGCCGTCGCCGTCTTCCCCGCGCACGCGGGGCTGTTCCGCTGGCCCTTGGCGATGACCCGCTCGATCTGAGGTCTTCCCCGCGCACGCGGGGCTGTTCCCTACTCGGCCCTCGGCGGAGCCATCACCGGTGAGTCTTCCCCGCGCACGCGGGGCTGTTCCCCGCCGCCGTGCTGATCTCGGCATCGATCCGGAGTCTTCCCCGCGCACGCGGGGCTGTTCCGTTCGAGCGCCCGGTTGGGGATGGCGTAACCCAGTCTTCCCCGCGCACGCGGGGCTGTTCCCAGGGTCTTGATCTCGATGTCGAGGACGGCGGAGTCTTCCCCGCGCACGCGGGGCTGTTCCGCGTCCGGGCCCGCCGTGGCCGCGTGGTCGGACGTCTTCCCCGCGCACGCGGGGCTGTTCCGCCGTGGCGGCGGCCGTGCTGGAGAGCCTCCGCGTCTTCCCCGCGCACGCGGGGCTGTTCCCCGCTTCACGGAACCCCCGTCTATGCCAGTTGTGTCTTCCCCGCGCACGCGGGGCTGTTCCGGATGAACGGGCCCGCCAGGTGTGGGCTGTATCGTGTCTTCCCCGCGCACGCGGGGCTGTTCCCATCCACCGCACCAACATCCCCGACCGCGCGATGTCTTCCCCGCGCACGCGGGGCTGTTCCGGTGGCCCAGGACATCCGCGCCAAGATCGCCGCGTCTTCCCCGCGCACGCGGGGCTGTTCCCTCGGCTGGGCCGTTCACGGAGCGCCCCACTCGGTCTTCCCCGCGCACGCGGGGCTGTTCCGGCATTGAGGCTCATGAGTCAGTCTCCCCTACAGTCTTCCCCGCGCACGCGGGGCTGTTCCCGCCCGCAGCGTCGTAGACGATGACCTTGGCGCGTCTTCCCCGCGCACGCGGGGCTGTTCCGCGCCACTTCGACCTCGGGACGGCGGCACATCTGTCTTCCCCGCGCACGCGGGGCTGTTCCCAGCGGCCGCACCTGCCCCTGATCGCCCTGCGTGTCTTCCCCGCGCACGCGGGGCTGTTCCATCCGGTTGCCCGCCTTGTCGACGCCCTTGCTCGTCTTCCCCGCGCACGCGGGGCTGTTCCGCCCGGCATCCCGCCGGGCACGGTGCGCGGGTCGTCTTCCCCGCGCACGCGGGGCTGTTCCGCGCTCGGGCAGGTGCGTGAAGTCGAAGTAGCGGTCTTCCCCGCGCACGCGGGGCTGTTCCCGCGAAGAGCACCTGGAAGATGGACGTCATGCGGTCTTCCCCGCGCACGCGGGGCTGTTCCGCTGCTGCTGCAACTGGAAGGTGAGCTCGTTGGGTCTTCCCCGCGCACGCGGGGCTGTTCCGCGGACCACATGGCGGGAAAAGCCCCGGCGGCGGTCTTCCCCGCGCACGCGGGGCTGTTCCCCCTGATGACCCGGCGGGCACCGTGCCCACGGGGTCTTCCCCGCGCACGCGGGGCTGTTCCCTACTCTCCGACGAGTACGTGGTCCAGACGGACGTCTTCCCCGCGCACGCGGGGCTGTTCCCGTTTCGGCATCTGGGGCGGCCGCCGGTTCCCGGTCTTCCCCGCGCACGCGGGGCTGTTCCTGCAGCACCCCGGCAGCGGACAGGACGTCGCCGGTCTTCCCCGCGCACGCGGGGCTGTTCCTGGACATCAAGCTCGCGCCACTCGTCGCCGGAAGTCTTCCCCGCGCACGCGGGGCTGTTCCTCCGTCCCGCGCGGAGAACGACCGCAACCGGCAGTCTTCCCCGCGCACGCGGGGCTGTTCCGTCGTCGTTGGAGTTCGCACGTGAGCATGGGCTGTCTTCCCCGCGCACGCGGGGCTGTTCCGCCAGTGCTTCGCGCGCCTCGTGGGGCCGGTCGGTCTTCCCCGCGCACGCGGGGCTGTTCCGCCACGCGATGATGGACGCAATGGTCTTGCCGGGTCTTCCCCGCGCACGCGGGGCTGTTCCCCCGGGCAGTAGGTGTGTCGCTCGATGACTTTGGTCTTCCCCGCGCACGCGGGGCTGTTCCGCTCTGGAGCGCGGCGGCGTCCTCGACGGTGACGTCTTCCCCGCGCACGCGGGGCTGTTCCCCCTGCAAAGTCACCCCAGGTAGCGGCCCACCCGTCTTCCCCGCGCACGCGGGGCTGTTCCCGCCTGATACCCGGCGAAACCGGTCGTCGCGTTGGTCTTCCCCGCGCACGCGGGGCTGTTCCCGTGAACTGCTCCACTCCGGGAACCGATACACAGTCTTCCCCGCGCACGCGGGGCTGTTCCTCGACGGCGTTGCCGCGGGCGCCGAAGAACATGGTCTTCCCCGCGCACGCGGGGCTGTTCCGCATTTGACGAGTAAGTCGTGTTAGTTGGCGGTGTCTTCCCCGCGCACGCGGGGCTGTTCCCGCTTGTGCCACAGGCCGGTGAACTCAGCGGCGGTCTTCCCCGCGCACGCGGGGCTGTTCCTGGTGTCCGCGCCCCCGGCTGGGGGTGAGTGGCGTCTTCCCCGCGCACGCGGGGCTGTTCCTCACCGCCTCTTGCACTGTGGGGCGGCGCCGCGGTCTTCCCCGCGCACGCGGGGCTGTTCCCGCCTCGCTCGCCGACTCCGCCATTCCGGTACGGTCTTCCCCGCGCACGCGGGGCTGTTCCGTTGCGGCCGTACGAGACGTCCTCGAAACACCCGGTCTTCCCCGCGCACGCGGGGCTGTTCCGAACCGTGCCCGCGCGTTGATCGGAGACCGGGAGTCTTCCCCGCGCACGCGGGGCTGTTCCGTCGTAGGCGAAGATGATCAGTCTAGGTTCGATGTCTTCCCCGCGCACGCGGGGCTGTTCCGCACCGCCGACTCCAGCGCCGCCCGTACAGCAGGTCTTCCCCGCGCACGCGGGGCTGTTCCGTCGGGCCGATGGCTGGAGAACACCAGGGTCGACGTCTTCCCCGCGCACGCGGGGCTGTTCCGACAGAGCCGCCGGCACCTGCTGGTCGGTAGAGGTCTTCCCCGCGCACGCGGGGCTGTTCCCTGCTTCACCGCGGAGAACCGACGCACGGGTACGTCTTCCCCGCGCACGCGGGGCTGTTCCCCAAGGCCGGTGTCGTCGCGGCCCACCCAGGGGGTCTTCCCCGCGCACGCGGGGCTGTTCCGGTACCGCTGCAGATGCAGCCCAGCGCCGAGCACGTCTTCCCCGCGCACGCGGGGCTGTTCCGGGTGCGTGTCCGACCGTCGAGCAGTTGGCGGTGTCTTCCCCGCGCACGCGGGGCTGTTCCTGAGCTGAATCGTTACAGTGGGCAGCTCCGTCCGTCTTCCCCGCGCACGCGGGGCTGTTCCCAGGTTGGTGATCTTGCCCGCGGCGATGCTGGTGTCTTCCCCGCGCACGCGGGGCTGTTCCCTCGACCACGTGCCGGTCAAGCACCTCAAGCAGGTCTTCCCCGCGCACGCGGGGCTGTTCCCCAACTCGATCATCGGTGCCGCGTTCGACGACAGTCTTCCCCGCGCACGCGGGGCTGTTCCCAAGGCCCTCGTGGCGCTCCCGGCCGCAGCGTCGTCTTCCCCGCGCACGCGGGGCTGTTCCTCGTCCCTGGATGCGGCGACGGAAAGCCTCAAAGTCTTCCCCGCGCACGCGGGGCTGTTCCGGGGCTGGTGTGGTCATGCCGCCGACCCTGAAAGTCTTCCCCGCGCACGCGGGGCTGTTCCCAGCAGCGCCGCACGTCCAGTGCGAGTAGCGCCGTCTTCCCCGCGCACGCGGGGCTGTTCCGGCCGGGGACGCGGAAGGGTGTTCTTGGGGCCTTGCGGCCCACGCGAGTCTTCCCCGCGCACGCGGGGCTGTTCCGCGTTTCGCCCGCGACATCGCCAACCACGAGACGTCTTCCCCGCGCACGCGGGGCTGTTCCCCAGACCGGGATGGACCTGCAACACCGGATTGAGTCTTCCCCGCGCACGCGGGGCTGTTCCCTGATCAACCGTATGCCTGAGCGTGCCGTCGAGGTCTTCCCCGCGCACGCGGGGCTGTTCCGGTCGACGAGCATGCGGTGGAGATCACCCGGGAGTCTTCCCCGCGCACGCGGGGCTGTTCCCGTGGCCTGGACCGCTGTCGACGCGTCACGGACGTCTTCCCCGCGCACGCGGGGCTGTTCCAAGACCGGAATGTATGAGCAAAGACCAGTCCTCGTCTTCCCCGCGCACGCGGGGCTGTTCCCTGACCTCAGGATCAGTCGGGGGCACGGTCACGGTCTTCCCCGCGCACGCGGGGCTGTTCCGACCGAGAACCCCGAGGTGTGGGCCGCCTACGCGTCTTCCCCGCGCACGCGGGGCTGTTCCCACCCGCACTCTGCTTGCCAAGGGTGCCACCAAGTCTTCCCCGCGCACGCGGGGCTGTTCCGTTCCCGGCGGCGTGCATCGCGGTCCACCCGGCGTCTTCCCCGCGCACGCGGGGCTGTTCCCGCGGACCGGCGGGCCAGGGCCCGCACCGCCGCCGTCTTCCCCGCGCACGCGGGGCTGTTCCCGTGGACGAACTACGCGGTGAGGCCACTGCGCTGTCTTCCCCGCGCACGCGGGGCTGTTCCGGCCGGGTCGCCGCAGGAACACGCCGCGCGCATGTCTTCCCCGCGCACGCGGGGCTGTTCCGCCGCCACACACCTGTCCACCCCCGCCCGAATCGTCTTCCCCGCGCACGCGGGGCTGTTCCCATCAGCGTCTCCGCCGCATTCTCAGGTGTCGGGTCTTCCCCGCGCACGCGGGGCTGTTCCGCGGTGCCCCGCCTTCCGGCATTGCGAGACGGCGTCTTCCCCGCGCACGCGGGGCTGTTCCTCTATTCCTGCAAGATCCCGCGCGGGATGCTTGGTCTTCCCCGCGCACGCGGGGCTGTTCCCCCGGACTCGGCGTCGACCAGTCGCACCCGGTCGTCTTCCCCGCGCACGCGGGGCTGTTCCCGACAGGCACTGCCCTGGGTTGCCGGGGTCGTCGTCTTCCCCGCGCACGCGGGGCTGTTCCCCAAAAGTGCCTGCCCGGTGCATGACACTCGCAGTCTTCCCCGCGCACGCGGGGCTGTTCCCGCGGTCGCGGCGAAACGCGCGCTCATCGACGCGTCTTCCCCGCGCACGCGGGGCTGTTCCAGGGTCTCGCATTGTACGGCGGCAAGGTCATGCGTCTTCCCCGCGCACGCGGGGCTGTTCCCCGCTCCTACGCCGTGTCTTTCGACCGGCCGTAGTCTTCCCCGCGCACGCGGGGCTGTTCCCACCAGCAACGCCGCGCCCGGACCGGCCACCCGGTCTTCCCCGCGCACGCGGGGCTGTTCCCGACGTCTCATCGATCCACACCTGCTCCGGCGCGTCTTCCCCGCGCACGCGGGGCTGTTCCCCACTTGGGTCCGGTCGTCGAGGTGTCTGTGGATTGGGGCGCGTCTTCCCCGCGCACGCGGGGCTGTTCCAGGCGATGCCGTTGGACGCGGTGCCCTCCGAGGGTCTTCCCCGCGCACGCGGGGCTGTTCCCGAAGACCGCCCGGCGATCCAGCCGGGCGCCTGTGTCTTCCCCGCGCACGCGGGGCTGTTCCGGTGACCTTGCGATCGACCAGACTGGGAAGCACGTCTTCCCCGCGCACGCGGGGCTGTTCCGCTTGGGCGAAGACGGCTTCGACGGCAGCCTTGGTCTTCCCCGCGCACGCGGGGCTGTTCCGCGGTACAACGTGATCGCGGCCGCCAGGCCGAGGTCTTCCCCGCGCACGCGGGGCTGTTCCGACCGGCTCCGGCGCGGTGCGGCCGATGCCTATGTCTTCCCCGCGCACGCGGGGCTGTTCCTCCGTCAGTCTCGACGGATTGGCGATTGCCCATGTCTTCCCCGCGCACGCGGGGCTGTTCCCCCGCACCCCGCCCTCGTCGATGCCCCCACGGAGTCTTCCCCGCGCACGCGGGGCTGTTCCTCGGCCTCTGCTGAACCCGGGCTGTGGCGGTGACTTCCCCGCGCACGCGGGGCTGTTCCGGGCCACGTGAGGGCCGCTGGGCTCAAGAGCGGGTCTTCCCCGCGCACGCGGGGCTGTTCCTCCGGGCAGACCTCGGTATAGACAGCGAGGTCGGTCTTCCCCGCGCACGCGGGGCTGTTCCCACCCGCCACACCCGCACGACCCGCGGGCACGAGTCTTCCCCGCGCACGCGGGGCTGTTCCCACCAGCTCCGCCGCGCGGCGCCTCCGCGAGGCGTCTTCCCCGCGCACGCGGGGCTGTTCCCTCGACGCGCGACTACTCCCCGGAGTACGCGGCGTCTTCCCCGCGCACGCGGGGCTGTTCCGAATGCGTCGAGCGCCGCGACCTTCTTGTCCAGGTCTTCCCCGCGCACGCGGGGCTGTTCCCGATCCGGTTGGGCACAGGTGGACCCCCGGTCCGTCTTCCCCGCGCACGCGGGGCTGTTCCCACAGACCGTCGTACTCGTCGACAGCCGGATCAGTCTTCCCCGCGCACGCGGGGCTGTTCCCTGGCGGGTCTGGTCCAGTGTCCGCAACAGGCCGTCTTCCCCGCGCACGCGGGGCTGTTCCGACCGTGCCGTTGCGCTTGTACGCGGTGCGCACGTCTTCCCCGCGCACGCGGGGCTGTTCCGTACATCTGGGCCGCCGGGATCTGTGACGTCACGTCTTCCCCGCGCACGCGGGGCTGTTCCCACATCTGGTCCTACGGGCTCACCGCGGCCGACGTCTTCCCCGCGCACGCGGGGCTGTTCCGGTCACGCGGAAGTGGCTGCCGGCGGCGGCGTTGTCTTCCCCGCGCACGCGGGGCTGTTCCCTGGCGGACCGTGGCGACCACGGAGCCGACACCGTCTTCCCCGCGCACGCGGGGCTGTTCCCGCCGCGTGAAGACCGCGCCGGAGCCGTTCGTGGTCTTCCCCGCGCACGCGGGGCTGTTCCGTCACCGGGTACTCGATCAAGTCACCGGGCGCAGTCTTCCCCGCGCACGCGGGGCTGTTCCGCCTCGTTCGAGGCGGTCTACCACCACGACCTGGTCTTCCCCGCGCACGCGGGGCTGTTCCGCGCGGTGGCGCTCCGGCAGGTGCATTCGGGTGGTCTTCCCCGCGCACGCGGGGCTGTTCCCGATTCCGGGACGCCCGCCGTGATCGGGAGGTGGTCTTCCCCGCGCACGCGGGGCTGTTCCGGCGGCGAACTTCATCCACCGGGGTCAGCCGGCGTCTTCCCCGCGCACGCGGGGCTGTTCCCGACACGTAAGGGAGATAGGGACTGTACTCACTGTCTTCCCCGCGCACGCGGGGCTGTTCCACCGCCCCGTAGTCGGTTTGGTGGCGCACGGTTGTCTTCCCCGCGCACGCGGGGCTGTTCCGCTTCAGCTTGTCAGGCCAACGGGGACCGGAGAGTCTTCCCCGCGCACGCGGGGCTGTTCCGCACCTCCGCGGGCACCTCACCCGCGAGCGCGAGTCTTCCCCGCGCACGCGGGGCTGTTCCCCGGCGCGTCCACTGTGGCCAGTCCACTGTGGAGTCTTCCCCGCGCACGCGGGGCTGTTCCGCCGGTCTAACCATCCAGTCGCAGGACTGGGACGTCGTCCCCGCGCACGCGGGGCTGTTCCTACCTGTCCGCGCCTGACGTAAGGGCGGAGCTGGTCTTCCCCGCGCACGCGGGGCTGTTCCCCAGCAGGCGGCCGTCGTACTGGATTGCCACCGGTCTTCCCCGCGCACGCGGGGCTGTTCCTAGGGTAAGACAACAGCCGTGTACCAAACACAAGGTCTTCCCCGCGCACGCGGGGCTGTTCCCAGGAGGTGGTGAGGCGTGCAGATACTCGATTAGTCTTCCCCGCGCACGCGGGGCTGTTCCGGCATGGGGCGTCTTTGGAAGCACGCTGTGGCTGTCTTCCCCGCGCACGCGGGGCTGTTCCAGTCCTTCGAGAGACTCGACACCGAGCAGCGGGTCTTCCCCGCGCACGCGGGGCTGTTCCGCCCTGACGCACCAGAAAAAACGGCGGGCCACCGTCTTCCCCGCGCACGCGGGGCTGTTCCGCGCCGGTCCTCGTCCTCTGCGAACCAAGCGCGGTCTTCCCCGCGCACGCGGGGCTGTTCCCTTTTGACCAGTAACCCTTGGGACGACGAAGACGTCTTCCCCGCGCACGCGGGGCTGTTCCCGGCGGCCGTTGCAGCCGGTGTCCGGCGACGGTGTCTTCCCCGCGCACGCGGGGCTGTTCCCGATGACCACATGGGCAGACGGGCCCATGGTCGGTCTTCCCCGCGCACGCGGGGCTGTTCCGTCGACATCACCCCCGCCGCGCTGATGGCAGGCGTCTTCCCCGCGCACGCGGGGCTGTTCCGGGCTGCGGTGGCCTGGTCGGCTTCGCGGCGGGGTCTTCCCCGCGCACGCGGGGCTGTTCCGTCACCGGGCGCAGCGGTCTCATTGAGACGCTGGTCTTCCCCGCGCACGCGGGGCTGTTCCGTGGACTTGCCGCAGCGACAGAGCCGCGACATCGTCTTCCCCGCGCACGCGGGGCTGTTCCCCAAACGCCGCCGGGACGGGTCGGTCACTGCCCGTCTTCCCCGCGCACGCGGGGCTGTTCCGGCCCCCGCGATGACCACCTCCCTGACCCTCCTGTCTTCCCCGCGCACGCGGGGCTGTTCCCGTGCGCTGGGCGGTGCTCCACCCTCGCACGGGGTCTTCCCCGCGCACGCGGGGCTGTTCCCAAGGTCACGCAGGAGGCGCTGGACAAGAAGACGTCTTCCCCGCGCACGCGGGGCTGTTCCAGATCAGGCGTCGCCCGCCATCGACGGCGTGCAGTCTTCCCCGCGCACGCGGGGCTGTTCCGCGCTGGCCGACCAGAACCGCTGACGCAGGGCGGTCTTCCCCGCGCACGCGGGGCTGTTCCGCCGGACCGCAAGATCACCGTCCGCAAGCCTCGGTCTTCCCCGCGCACGCGGGGCTGTTCCCGGTCGCCACACGAGCGGCCCGCGCCCGGGTCGGTCTTCCCCGCGCACGCGGGGCTGTTCCCACCGAGGCCGGGAGGTTCACCTCCGACGGCTAGTCTTCCCCGCGCACGCGGGGCTGTTCCGAGTTCTCGATTCTCGCCGTCGACGGCTCTGAGGTCTTCCCCGCGCACGCGGGGCTGTTCCTGGGGGCGGATTCCGTGCTTCTTCTCAGATGTGGTCTTCCCCGCGCACGCGGGGCTGTTCCGCGTTAACCACCGGGTTGCCTACTGGCCGGTAGGTCTTCCCCGCGCACGCGGGGCTGTTCCGCGCTGCGGTGGCCTGGTCGGCTTCGCGGCGGGGTCTTCCCCGCGCACGCGGGGCTGTTCCGTGGACACCCTGGCCCAGGCAATCCTGGCCCGTGTCTTCCCCGCGCACGCGGGGCTGTTCCCCCGCGCCGGACGGCGTGCGCCCGGTCGCGTGCGTCTTCCCCGCGCACGCGGGGCTGTTCCGCCCGGCCATCGGCCTGCTCGGCGGTGAGGCCGGGTCTTCCCCGCGCACGCGGGGCTGTTCCGAGATTGATTGCCACCGGTTGTTCCTCCTGGCGTGTCTTCCCCGCGCACGCGGGGCTGTTCCGCTGTACGTCGCGGACGCCCACCAGCCCGGGTCGTCTTCCCCGCGCACGCGGGGCTGTTCCCAGCGTCAGCGGGGCGTGCGGGTCGATCTCTTCGTCTTCCCCGCGCACGCGGGGCTGTTCCGCCCTACGGCGGGTGACAGGGGTCATCTGGAAAGTCTTCCCCGCGCACGCGGGGCTGTTCCGGCGCTCGACGCGATGCTCGCGGCGGTCGCCGAGTCTTCCCCGCGCACGCGGGGCTGTTCCTCCGTCGACGACAACCCCGAGTACCTTGCCCACGTCTTCCCCGCGCACGCGGGGCTGTTCCCTGTCCACAGCGGAGCAGTCGCGGCGGATGCGGGTCTTCCCCGCGCACGCGGGGCTGTTCCCAGCCAGGAGCCAAGCAATGGGAAGCACTTACGGTCTTCCCCGCGCACGCGGGGCTGTTCCCTGGCAGGCGGTCACGCCGAACCCCACGTTCCCGGTCTTCCCCGCGCACGCGGGGCTGTTCCCGCCGAACTGGTCCCGCGCACCGCGTTGTCGAGGTCTTCCCCGCGCACGCGGGGCTGTTCCGGCGTGGTGACATGGCCGAAACCGTGTGGATTAGTCTTCCCCGCGCACGCGGGGCTGTTCCGGAGTGATCGACCATGCCGAAAGGTGGAGCCCGGTCTTCCCCGCGCACGCGGGGCTGTTCCCTTCTGCACGGCCGGGAGACCACCGGACGGGGCGTCTTCCCCGCGCACGCGGGGCTGTTCCGTTCGGCCACGCGGTCGGCCACGGCGACCTCGTGTCTTCCCCGCGCACGCGGGGCTGTTCCGTCTGCCCCTTGCCGACGGCTCGCCGCAGCCGGGTCTTCCCCGCGCACGCGGGGCTGTTCCCCATCCGCCTGGTCGGCTCCTCGCCGGTCATGTGTCTTCCCCGCGCACGCGGGGCTGTTCCCTACTTGCGGACGATCCCGAGACGGACGCGACCGTCTTCCCCGCGCACGCGGGGCTGTTCCAAGCCGGTCAAGTGCACCGACTGCGGAGGCTCCGTCTTCCCCGCGCACGCGGGGCTGTTCCGGGCCGCAGACGGCCTCGCGGATCATCGAGGGCGTCTTCCCCGCGCACGCGGGGCTGTTCCGTTGCCGCAGCACATGAATCGAGGGCGGTGGCCGGTCTTCCCCGCGCACGCGGGGCTGTTCCCGTCAATCGGATACCCGGCCGGTTGCCCTTGCGGTCTTCCCCGCGCACGCGGGGCTGTTCCGGAGCTGCCGTGCTGGTCGTCTACGCAGGACCGGTCTTCCCCGCGCACGCGGGGCTGTTCCCGCGCCGTAGAGCAGATCGGCCTGCTCAAAGCTGTCTTCCCCGCGCACGCGGGGCTGTTCCCAGCAGCGCCGCGTCGAGCGCCTCCGCGGCCTGGTCTTCCCCGCGCACGCGGGGCTGTTCCGAACTCTTCGAGGGTGGGCGCGAGCGCCAGGGCGTCTTCCCCGCGCACGCGGGGCTGTTCCGTTCTCCTACGGAGAGCACGAAGGGGAGCCGGTGTCTTCCCCGCGCACGCGGGGCTGTTCCGGTGGAGAAGACCGCGGTCACCTCGCCCTTGGCGTCTTCCCCGCGCACGCGGGGCTGTTCCCGAGTGCGACTGCGGGCCGTGGGCGATGCCCGACGTCTTCCCCGCGCACGCGGGGCTGTTCCCCCTCGGCTCCGCGCAAGCAGCGGAAGTGCTGGGTCTTCCCCGCGCACGCGGGGCTGTTCCCGCAGCCGTCGCAGACCCCTGCGCGCCCACCGCGTCTTCCCCGCGCACGCGGGGCTGTTCCTGCCTGCGGGCCTTCGAGGCCGAGCTTCCTGAAGTCTTCCCCGCGCACGCGGGGCTGTTCCCCACCGACCGATCACCGACACACCGCCGATCCGAGTCTTCCCCGCGCACGCGGGGCTGTTCCGTTCCCGATGCCTTTGAGCAGGCCGAGGATGATGTCTTCCCCGCGCACGCGGGGCTGTTCCCGAACGGGTCCTCTGTGGACTTCACGGCGTCGTGTCTTCCCCGCGCACGCGGGGCTGTTCCCCCGCAGGCATGAGAGGGGACTGAACGATGGCAGTCTTCCCCGCGCACGCGGGGCTGTTCCCGACCGTCCAAGCTGGACCGCTTCCGCCTCACCGTCTTCCCCGCGCACGCGGGGCTGTTCCGGAACATTGGGTGCATGACACGGCAGCAGCGAGGTCTTCCCCGCGCACGCGGGGCTGTTCCCGTGGGCCCCGCACATCCCCGCGCTGGCGTGGCGTCTTCCCCGCGCACGCGGGGCTGTTCCGGCCGCCGGCCGTAAGTTGGACGGCCGGATCTGGTCTTCCCCGCGCACGCGGGGCTGTTCCGGACATCACGGGGGAGATCCGGGAGCAGGCTCGGTCTTCCCCGCGCACGCGGGGCTGTTCCCGACAACCCGCGTACCCACCGCAGCCCGGTGACGTCTTCCCCGCGCACGCGGGGCTGTTCCGTTGGTCCCGGTGCTGCCGGGGTCGACGCCGAGGTCTTCCCCGCGCACGCGGGGCTGTTCCCTGGTGCGCGTGCAGGCCTGGCACGCCGATACGGTCTTCCCCGCGCACGCGGGGCTGTTCCCCCGGATTCGGCGTCTATCACGCGTACCCGGTCGTCTTCCCCGCGCACGCGGGGCTGTTCCGCGTTGGTGTTGCCTGTGGACACACCGGAGCGCGTCTTCCCCGCGCACGCGGGGCTGTTCCACTGGGTCACGTCCACAGTGGACAAACTGCGTCGGTCTTCCCCGCGCACGCGGGGCTGTTCCCCCGCAGCGGCTCGCACTGGGCAGCACGCTGCGGTCTTCCCCGCGCACGCGGGGCTGTTCCGTTCGCGGCCCTGCCCACAGCGGAGGAACCCTGGTCTTCCCCGCGCACGCGGGGCTGTTCCGGAGGCGCGACCGGACGAACGGCGGATGCTCGAGTCTTCCCCGCGCACGCGGGGCTGTTCCGTTCCGCATCAATCTGGGGTCTGTCACCTTCCCGTGACCAGACACAGCCTCCGCCGTACTCCTCGGCCACGACGCGGGCAGCCGTAATGTGGTGCGGCCGAAGATGAAGATGGCGTCCGTGTACTGCTGGACGCTGTAGCTGCCGGAGATGCCGACCAACGAGCCGTCGTCGTCCGTGATGGGACGGAAGTTCCACCCGGCTTGTCGAACGTCCACTAGAGACTGAAGCTCTGGGAAGCGCCGCACTGCTTCGGCGTCGCTGATCGACTCGCTCATTGGACCAACTCCCGATCCGACGTCAGAAGTTCGGTTAGGTGGCCAAGAATCAAAGCGGCTGACTGCTCAGGCTGGCGGCTTACGCAGTCGACGGGCAGGACGTTGAAGCCCGCGCGGATGAGCTGTTCCTTGGCATCCTGGTAGTACTTGGCTTCGGCGTGGCTGCTGCCGGGGGTGAACTGGAAGCGGTTGTGCGGGCTTCGATCGGCCAGGCGCTCAGAGATCACGTTCGGGTTGGTTTCGAGGATGACGGTGAGATCGGGGATCTCGACTTCCTCGTTGAGCCCCCACAAGAACCCGGGGTCGACGCCGTCGAAGCGTTGGATCGCCAAGCCGGAGGCGATGTAGCGGTCCGAGATGACGATGTGGCCCGACTTGAGAAGCGGCCTGATCTCCGCTTCGACATGGTGGTAGCGGTCGGCGGCATACAAGCAGGCTAGGGCGTGACCGGTGACCGTTTCTGTCAGTTCCGACGCCAGTTTCCCGATCGGCCCACTGGAGGGCTCGGCGGTGACGGTGGCGTGTTCGCCCTGTGCCACAAGCATTTGTGCGAGGTGGCGGACGATCGTGGTCTTGCCTGCGCCGCTTGGTCCCTCGACGCTGACGAACAGGCCGAACCTGCGGTCAGAAGAGCCCGGGCTCATCATCGCGGCCACCTCCGGTCGGTCGGTCGCGGAGTCTTTCCAGGGGCAGCCAGCCATCGATCTGATCCGCACTGAGCAGAGACAGGTGTCATCACGTGACGTTCTCCAAGGTCAGCGGGGTGGGTCGCTTTGGAGAGTAAGCAGATGACTACTGTCTCGCCAGAAATTTGCTCAATTTTTCTCGAAAAAATCTGAGATAGATTGCCTGCCGAAATTACACGCCAGAATCCTCGGCTTCGTCGGCGAGTTCGTGCATTACCCGAGCGATGACCGCCCTGGCTGCCGCCCCGTAGCTGGCGACGGCGGCCAGATGCTCGAAGATGCCGCTGTACAGCTCGATCTCCTGTGGCTGACGCAGGTTGATCTCGGCGGAGTAGGACTCGAACTGAACAAGGTGGTCGTCGTAGACCCAGAAGCCGTGCCGAGGATCGGTGACGTACTGAGTCTTGAAGTCGATGATCCCAAGCTTGACGTTGCCCATGGACGTCATCGCCATGAGGCGGTCAAGCTGGCCGATCATGATGTCGCGCCCGACCAGCCGGTAGCGGAGCGCGGCTTCCGTGATGACGAAGTGGAAGCGTCTGTCCGGTCGGTACAGCATCTCTTGGCGCTGCATACGGGTCTTCACTGCTTCGTTGATGTCGTTGGGCACTTTGTGCACCATGACAACCTGCGCGAAGCGAGCACGGGCGTACTCGGGCGTCTGGGTAAGTCCAGGAATTATTGTGTTCTCGAAGCCGCGATAGAACTTAGTCCTATCGTCAAGTTGCGACAGGGTGAGCTGGTGGGACTTCATTCCCGCTTTGAGTACCCGCTGCCACTCGGCATGCTGAAGCTCAAGATTGTGAAGCGCTGCGAGAAGGCTCGCCGTCTGATCCTCGGCGTTGGTCGCGCGTGCCCAATCCCGAATATCGTCGTCGGTTGGTGTCTGCTTTCCATTTTCGATCTTGGAGACTTTCGAGCCTACCCATAACAAGGACTCCGCGAGCTCTTTACCGGATAGCTTGGTGGCTACCCGCAGCTCGCGGAGTCGTTTGCCCAGCGCGTTGCGCGCTTCGTCAACGCCGGATATCCCGTTGCTCATACTTGGCGTCAAACTCATCTCGGGTCACGGCGTGGTGACGGGCAACGTCACGCCAGTAGTTGTGTTGAACGATGACTGCCGGGTCTTCGATGACTTCCCCGCCAAGGAAGCTGTCGTCATCGCCGAAGAGCACCTTGACCAGCTTGCAGGAGTCGAACAGCCAGTAGTCGTACTGCGGTAGCTCGGCGGCCTGCTCACAAGTGAGATAGCGGATGTCATCACCGGCTTCTCGGGTGAGCCTTCCTACCCACATGCTGAAGCGGACGTAGTCGGTGAGCGGGAAGCCAACGACTCGCACGCGAGAGAAGAGCCGTCCTTCTGCCGTCGCCTGGCGGACCATGTTCAGCCAGGTCTCGTGGTACGAAGCGTCCGGTTCACCAGCGAGAAACTTGCCATACGGCTCAGCCTCATGAGGGACGTTGTAATGACCGCGCGTCTCCAGCCGGAAGGCCGTGTGCTCGAAGGTCGTGAAGAGCTTGGCGAACTCTGGACCTGGCTCGATGAGAGTCAGTTGTCCGTCCCCTTCTCCTGCGCGTAGCGGCGGGCATAGAACTTCAGAACTTCTTCGGGGATCTCGATCAGCGTCTCGTGGTCTGGGACAGAGCCGACGTCGGCAAGGATCTGCGGGTCGGTGACCTTCCAGCCCTGCGCGATGTAGGTGATGCGGTCGGTCCTGTCCGTGGCGAACAGCGTAGGGGACGCACCTTCGGTGGACTCTGGGTCTTTGCCGAGAAATTTGGCGCGCACCGGGTCTCCTTGCTCGAAGTTGTCGAAAACTGCTTGTTCATCGTTACAGGGGTGGCGACATCCGTCAACGGGGGCGCGGAGGCGTGATGATCAAAGCGTTGGCATGCGCGAACGTGACGCCGTTGTTGAAGGCGAACGGGTTCAGGCTCTATCGCCGATGCTGTTCCAACTCGACGGCCCAGTCAGGTCGGCTGAACTGGTCGAAATGTCACCGTGGTTCGGGTCGCGGTGATGATCAGGCGGGGCGGAGGACGAGCCAACCGCCGTGGTGGGTGGTGACGGTGAAGCGGCAGCCGCTGCGGCGGCCCAGGTCCACGAGGTCGATGGGGGCGAAGGTGCGCACGTGGCCGTACGTCGCGGTCGGCACCTCCTCGTACGGCACCGCCACCACGACGCGCCTGCGGGCCAGTCGGACGCTCTCGTGCAGTACCGCCTGGCCGTGCCCTGGTTCGAGGTGTTCCAGCAGGTGCAGCACGGTGACCGTGTCCACCGCCTTGTCCGGCAACGGAATCCGGGCCGCGTCGCAGACCACTGTGGACACCGGGGTGCCGAGCCGGGCGGACACGGTGCGCAGCAGGCGCATGCCGCCGGTCGAGACGTCGGACGCGGTGACGGTGGTGCGCGGCCGCGCGGCCAGCAGCAGACCGAGGAAACCGAAGCAGGAGCCCAGGTCCAGCACGTGTCCCGGCGGGGTCAGCTCGATCGCGCGCCGGTACACCGGGGCGAAGCCCGCGATGGTCGAGTGCTCGTGGTCGCCCTCGCGGTCCTCGGCGATACGGCGAAGGGTGTTGCGGTAGAAGGTGAGCCACGCCTCCACCGCACCATCCACAGTGGACCGAACGATACCGGTGAAGACCCGCTCGAACACGTCGGACCCGCTGAGCCAGCCGGGGTCGAACAGCTCGGCGGCGAGCAGCCCGGCCAGGTCGTTGTCCAGCCTGTCGGGGGCCAGCGCGTGGCTGAGCAGCACCCGCGCGCCGTTGCGGCGCAGGCAGAAGTGCGCGGTCCGCACCACCACGGGCGGCGACCGCTCGGCCGCCGGGTCGTCGCGCAGGACGCACACCAGGTGGTCCTCGTAGCGGCCGGGCTGACCCGCCTTGAGCGGGTCGATTTCCGGCGCCGACAGCGAGGACTCGGTCATCGCCCCGTCACCTCGGTGGTGAACGCGGTCGCGGCCCGGTCGAGCCCGGTCAGGTCGGCCACCACCCGCACCTGGTCGCAGAACTCGGCGTACGCGGGCAGGTCGCAGCCGCCGAGTTGCCAGGAGTAGCGCGGTTCCGGGGTGAGCCACACCGTGCGGCGCACCCGGCGGGTGATCTCCTCGAACTGGTCGATTCGGGGATCGGTGCCGTTGCCCCGGCCGTCACCGAGGATCAGCAGGGTGGAGCGCCGGTTGAGCGCGGTCGAGTGCTCGTCGAGCAGCCGGTCGAAGGTCTGTCCGTAGTCGGAATTGCCGTCCACGTCGAGCATTCCGCCCGCGGGCAGGCCGTCGAACACCAGCCCGAGCGCGCGTTCCAGCGGGTGGTCGGCGAACAGTTCGGTGATCTCGGTCGGCGAGTCCACGAACGCGAACGACCGCACCTGACCGAACAGCGATTGCAGCCCGTGCACGAGATGCAGGGTGAACCGCGCCGTCGCCCGCACCGACAGCGACACGTCGGCCAGCACGACCAGTCGCGGCCGGTCCTCGGCGCGCACCGTGGTCACCGGGCGGAACGGCACGCCGTCGTAGCGCATGTTGCGGCGCATCGTCCGGCCCGAGTTGATCCGCCCGCGTGGGCTGTCGCGCTTGCGGCTGGTGAGCGCCCCGTGCAGCGACTGCACCAGCCTGCGCAGCGACTCCTCCAACTGCTGCCGTTCGCGCTCGTCCACCCGTTCCGTGCGGGCCCGCTCGACCACCCGCGATTCCAGTTCCGCCTGCAGTTCGGCCAGCTTGTCCAGGTGCCTGCGCAGCAGTTCGGGCAGGTTCTCGATGACCCCGCTGAGCTGCCTGCGCAGCGCCGACAGGTCGTCCGCATCCTCCACATCGGACAGCCAGCCGAGCAGGGCCCGCTCCTGGGCCACCGTCAGGTCGGCGTCGACCCGGTGCCCGGTGGACGGCGCCAGCGAACCGGGGATTCCGGCGTTGTGCAGCCGGTCGGTCGCCAATTGCACCGACGCGCCGTCCGGCCCGGTGGGCGCGGAGTCGGTGGACAGCACGATCTCGTCGGTCAGCGAGGCCAGGTCGACCTTGTTCGCCTCCTGGTGCAGGTTGTACTGCTGGGCGAGATCCTGCTGGTCGAAGAAGTCCCGGATGTCGGCGGGCTTGCCGTGCGTGTGGCCCTGCTGCGGGGTCTCCGACGGCTCCTCCGACACGGTGAACGACTCCAGGTCGCCGGTGTCGGCCAGGTCGTCGTGCTCGTGCGAGTGCCCGTGCCCGGCGTCCTCTTTGGACACCGGACGCAGGTGGAAGAACGCGGTGAACAGCTCGTCGAACACCTCTTCGTCGCGGCGGTCCTTGATCAGCGTCATCCGCAGCGCCTCGCGCAGGATGGGCCGGTCGGCCAGCACGCCCGGCTGCGCGGCCGCGCGCATCCCGTCGGTCGCCTCCGACACCGACACGCGCAGGCCGAACAGCCGGAGCAGCCGAACGAACCGGTGCACAGCGGATTCCACGGCCCGCCTACCCCGGACGCCGTCGGGTGGCCGATCCGAACGACCGGCTGCCCTGGCTGGGTGAGCCGTAGTAACCGTCGTGCCTGCCGGGTTTGTCCTTCGCCGCGCGCTTCGCGCGGCCGTCCGGCTCGTCGGGCGGCGGGTCCTCGTGGTCATGGCCGTGACCGTGCCCGTGGCCGTGTCCCACCGACGCGGGCAGCTCGCGGTTTGGGTCCACAAGGGACGGTAGGACGCCCAGCGCCCGGTTCAGGTCGCGCTCGTACTTGAGCACCACGTTCGCGGTGTCGGACACCACCTCCGCGGTCAGCTCCTCGACGCCGAGCACGGCCAGCGTGCGCGCCCAGTCGACGGTCTCGGAGATACTGGGGTTCTTGCGCAGCCCCAGTTCCCGCAGTCCGCGCACCACCTCGACGAGTTGGCGCGCCGTCGCGTCCGGCAGGCCGGTCTTCTTCGACCGCACGATCTCCAGCTCCCGCTCCGCGTCCGGGTAGTCCAGGAACAGGTGCAGGCAGCGACGTTTGAGCGCGGCGGACAGGTCGCGGGTGTTGTTCGAGGTGAGGATCACATACGGCGGCACCTTCGCGACGTAGGTGCCGATCTCGGGCACCGACACCTGGTACTCGCCAAGGCATTCCAGCAGCACCGCTTCGAGCGCCTCGTCGGCCCGGTCGACCTCGTCGATGAGCAGCACCGCGGGCTCCTCGCCGCGGATGGCCTCCAGCAGCGGCCGCGGCGCGAGGAAGTGGTCGGAGAAGAACACGCTGTCCTGCGCGTCGATCCGCTCGACGGCGGCGGCGAGGTCGGGCGCGTCGGCGATGACCTCGCCGATCTTCTCGCGCAGGAGCTGGGTGTAGAGCAGCTGCTTGCCGTAGTCCCACTCGTAGAGGGCCTTGGTCTCGTCCTGGCCCTCGTAGCACTGCAGGCGCAGCAGCCTGCGTCCGGTGACCTTGGCCAGGGTCTTGGCCAGCTCGGTCTTGCCGACGCCCGCCGGGCCTTCCAGCAGCACCGGTTTGTCCAATTTGGACTGGAGGTAGATGGTCGTGGCCACCCGCCGGTCGGCGATGTAGCCCGCCGACGCGAACTTCGCGCTCACGTCGTCGACCGAGTCGAACGGCTGGTCGGGCTGCGCACTGTCCTGCGGCACCGGTTCCTCCGATTCTCGTGTGCCGGGTCGCGGACCGCCGGGATCTCGCCCGGCGGCCCGCCATGGTCAGCTCAGCAGGTCGTCCAGGTCGCCGGTCATGCAGTGCTCCACGACGGGGCGGACGGTGTCGAACGTGCATTCCTTGGCGTTGCCCGGAGTGCAGGCGTCGCCAAGCACGTGGTTGGTGATCCGGTCGACGTCGGCGGCGTCGCCGGTGATGACCTTCGCGTCCGCGTAGAACTTCGTCGGCCCCTCGCCGAGCCGGTTCTTCGAGTAGCTGCTCTGGGTGACGTCGCAGAACTTCTCCGGGATGCCCACGTCGCGCAGCAGCCGGATCGCCGCCGCCAGCGCGGCGTCGGCCGCCTGCACGTCGGTCATCCCGTGCGTGTCCAGGCCCATCGCGCGCGCGATGTCGGCGAAGCGCTTGTAGGCCACCGGCATGTTGAACGCCCACACGCGCGGCAGCGCGATGGCGTTGTTCAGGCCGTGGTGGGTGTCGTAGAACGCGCTCACCGCGTGCGAGATCGAGTGGATGATGCCCAGGCCGCCGGAGTTGAACGCCTGCGCGGCGATGTACTGCGCGTACATCATGCCCTCGCGGCCCGCGAGATCCTGGCCGTTCCACACTGCCGCGCGCAGGTTCTCCGCGGTCAGCTTGATCGCGTGCAGCGCGTTGCCCAGCGAGGGATGGAAGTTCAGCCGCGAGACGTAGGGCTCGGAGGCGTGCGCGAGCACGTCGAACCCGCACTGCGCGGTGTAGTCGACCGGGCAGTCGAAGTACAGCACCGGGTCGTCGATCGCCAGGCTGGTGATCGAGGCGTCGTCGAAGGCGACGTACTTGTGCGGGTTGGCCGGGTCGGTCGTGGTGTCGGTGATGACGTAGGCCCACGAGGTCTCCGAGCCCGTGCCCGCGGTCGTGGACACCGCGATGTGCGGCGGGTTCTTCGGGTTCTCCGACTTGTTGAAGCCCTCGAAGTCGTTGACGTTGCGGCCGTCATGCGCGACCGAGACCCGCGCGCCCTTGCAGGCGTCGTGCGACGAGCCGCCGCCGATGCTGACGAACGAGTCGCACTTGGCTTCCTGGTACATCGACACGGCGTCCATGACGTTGTAGTCCTTGGGATTGGACTCGACCTTGTCGTAGACGACGACCTCGATGCCGTGGTACTTCATCGACTCGGCGATCTTGTGCACGATGTCCGTGCCGCGCAGGCCCGAGGTCATGATCAGGGTCTTCTTGAAGCCGAGCTTGAGGGCCTCCGGGCCGATCATCTCGTGCGCGCCGGGCCCCATCAGAGCCCGGGGGAACGGGTGGAATTCCTTGATGGGGAACGGCTTGAGCAGTTCGTCGACCTGCATGATCCGCGGTGTCCTCTCCGGGCGGCGGTGTCCGTTCAGGACGGATGAACCGAAAAGTAGCCGGCCGGAGGCGGGGTCCGGCAGTGGTTACCGGCCGGTACCGGCCGTCCGGGAGGGGAGGTCGGCACTGGGGATCGGGGCGGCACCCCTCCGATCGGAGAGGTAGCTGCCGGTCGTATGCGCATGTCAGGATGGGGGCAGCTCACCCAGGCGGGCCAGTGTCGTCCCTACAGGAGTGCGCCGTGCGTGCTGAACGCCCCGGTCTCGACGACGAGCGGCTGCGACCCGAGATCGCGCTGTCGTGGCGCCGCTCCGAGGCGGGCGGCCTCACCCCGTCGACCCCGACCGACCGGCTCACCGTCACCGAGATCGACCGCCGCAGCAGGCTCGTGGTCGCCGCGACGCCGGTGCTGGACGAGATGGCCGAGCAGCTCGCGGGCACCGCGTTCTGCGTCGTGCTGGCCGACCGCGACTCCCGCATCGTCGACCGCCGGTTCGACGCCCGCGCGGTCGAGTTGGCCCTCGACGGCATCAGCGCCGTGCCGGGGTGCCAGTTCACCGAGGAGACCACCGGCACCAACTCCATCGCCACCCCGTTCGAGCTGCGCCGCGGCGTCACCGTGCACGGCGACGAGCACTTCCTCGACGCGCTCAAGCCGTTCTCCTGCTACGGCCACCCGATCGTGCACCCGGCGACCCGGCGGCTGGAGGGCGTCCTCGACATCACCGGCCGCGCGCAGGACGCCAACCCGCTGCTCGCCCCGTTCCTGCGCCGCGCCGTGGCCGACATCGAGGTCCGCCTGCTGGCAGGCGCGCGCCAGGCCGAGCAGCGGCTGTTCGCCGCGTTCCAGGCGGTGCGACACGGCGCGGGCGCGGTGCTAGCCCTCGGCGACGACGTGGTGCTGGCCAACGCGGCCGCGGTCGACCTGGTCGAGCCCGCCGACCACGCGCTGCTGCGCGAAGTCGCGACGGACCTGCCGGCGCTGGGCCGGGTGACCCGCGGGCTGCGGCTCACCTCGGGCGGCTCGGTCGACGTCCGGGTCGAGCGGATCAGCGGGGGCGCGCTGTTCGAGCTGGCCGCCGTCGAGCGGTCCCGCACGCCCGTCCCGCGCAGGCGCGTCCAGGGCGGGGTGCTGTCCGCCCAGGCCGACCGTGACCTGCGCAGACACGGCGCCGAGCACACCCGCGTGCTGGTCACGGGGGAGCCCGGCACCGGGCGCACCAGCAGCGGGCGGGTGCTCGCGGGCGGCGCCGCGGTGGCCGTGCTCGACGCCGCCGACCTGCCCGCCCTCGGCGCGGCGGCCTGGTGCGCGCGGCTTGACGAACTGGTGGCCACCCACCCCGGGCTCGTCCTGGTGGAGGGGGTGCACCTGCTGCCGGACGCGGTCGCCGCCCGGCTGTGCCGGGTGCTCGACACCAGCGCCGCGTGGGTCGCGCTGACCGCCGCCCCGCTCGACGAGCCCGCGGGCGAGCTGGCGGCGCTGTCGGCGCGCTGCACCGCCACGGTCGAGCTGCCGCCGCTGCGCAACCGCCGCGCCGACCTGCCGGAACTGGTGCGCGCGATGGTCGCGCGGCACCTGCCCGGCCGGTCGCTGCGGTTCACCGCGAGCGCGCTGGACCTGCTGGCCGCCCGCACCTGGCCGGGCAACCTGCGCGAGCTGGAGTCCGTCCTGCGCCAGGCCGCCGCCCACCGCGCCGCGGGCGACATCACCGGCCGCGACCTGCCCGAGCCCTACCGCACGGCGCCGCGCACCCACCGCCTCACGGCGTGGGAACAGGCCGAACACGACGCCATCAGCAAGGCGCTGGCCGCGACCGGCGGCAACAAGGTGCACGCCGCCGAACACCTCGGCATCAGCCGATCGACGCTCTACAACCGTATCCGCGTCCTCGGCATCACCTCCTGACCCGGGTCACGAGGCGATCTTGGCCTTGAGCTTGTCGATCAGCCTGGCCACCTCGCGGCCCACCGTTTTCAGCGGGATGTCCATGTACTGGCGCCCCGCCAGCGCGGTCCACCGGTGCGAGGCGAGGCGTTGGGTCACCTGCGGCCCCTTCTCGGTGTGCACCGTGTGCGGGTGGAACTCCACCAGGAACTCCGCCGTCTTCGTCCACCCGGCGAGTTCGGAGATCCCGTCGAACACCGTGTGGCGGACCGTGTCGAACAAGTCCGCGAGGTCGGGCAGCGGGATGTTGCCGCCGCGCGGAATCGTCGGCAGCGAGCCGATGCCCGCCCCGAGTCCGAGCCCGCCGAGGATCTTGGCCATGTGCGTGACCATCAGCACTTGCGGGTCGCAGAGCTTCCACTGCCGGTCCTCCGGCAGCGGGATGAACGGCGAGACCCGGATGCCCAACATGTCGGCACCGTCCTCGGCCAGGATCAGCCGGAAGTCGGGCCGTTCGGCGAAGAACCCCGCGATCTGCGCCGAGGTCCCGACCAGCGCCCTCGGCGTGTCGACGGTGTAGTACGGCGTGCCGTCGTCCATGACGTCGGCGCCGCCGCGGGCCGCCACGAGTCTGCCGCCGCCTTGCGGGTCGGCGACGACCGGTAAGACGCGGCCGTCGAGGTCGAGCACCTGGATGTGGTCCTGGACGACGTGGCGCAGGACGGCCGCGGGGTTCTCGTTGACCGCGGGAACCCGTTGCCCCCGCTTGTCCTGGTGGTGCCGGCGGGGCATGTCCGCGGCGATCGCGTCGTTGTGCCGTTTCAGCTCCCGCGCGTGGGTGCGGTCCGCGCCTTCGGTGGGCCCCGCGATCCCCAGCTCGGTGGCGATCGTGGTGCCCAGTACGTGGTGCAGGATGTTCCTGGCCTTCCGGTGCCCGGTCATCGGTTCGCCCTTTCGCTCAGTGCGGCCTGGTCGCCGTGCAGCGCCGACCAGATCTCGTCGGCGGAGAGGTCGTCGAACGCCGCCAGCAGGTCTCCCTCAGCCACACCCGTTCTTCTCGCGAGGTCCGGGATTCGTGTGCTGAGCGCGTTTCTGGCGGCCTCCACCAACTCGTCGGACACCGCGGCCCGCATGGGGGCTTCGGTCTGTTGCCAGCCGGCCACCAGCGCGCGGAGCTTGACATTGCGCTCGGCCGGGTCGTCGGTCCGCCAGCCAGGGTGACCGTGGTCGAGGTGCGCCGGGACCTCGGTCCGCCAGGTCGCCCACCAGCCGTCGAGGTACCGGGCGTAGCCGGGCTCGACCCAGTCGACGCCGACCGCCCGCGCGGGCCACAGCTCACCGATGACCTGGTCGAGCAGGTGGAACTTGCGGTCGACCGGCTCATCGCGCCAACCCGCGAGCCTGGCGTCCAGGTGCACCGGCAGATCGGCCTCGAAACTCGGCCAGTGCGCGGCGAGCTGGTCCCGCGTCGACTGGTCCAGCCACGTCAGGTGAGCACTCCGGGTCCACTCCGCGATGAGCAGGTGGAGTTCGGTCAGCCGGTCGGCGTCCGACCGCTCCGACCACCCGGACACCCGTTCGGACAGTGCTCTCCCGACCTCCTCCGGCCAGTGCGGGCCGTACGCGTCGAGCCACCTTCGGGACTCGTCGTCGACCCAGGACCACGTCTCCGTGTCGTCACTCATGCGCACTCCGTGAGTTTGGAAATCTGTCGCCAGTTCGGACGCTAAGCGGTGGCCACGCGCTGTAGCGAGTCCGTCGCAGATAAGCGATCAGGCACCGCCGAGAACCCGATCGGGCAGTCCCGCCGCGCGGCGGCGCCGCGGGTGTCCGGCATTTGCACAGTTAGCCACCGCGGGACAGCCGCACGATGGGCTCCTCGACAGCTGTGCCCGTGCCGCGATCTGGCTAGGAGAGGACATCGTGAAGACCAAGGCAGCAGTGCTCTACGACGCCGGAAAGCCCTTCGAGATCATCGAACTGGATCTGGAGGGCCCACGCGCGGGCGAAGTCCTGATCCGCTACGCGGCGGCCGGGCTGTGCCACTCCGACCTGCACCTGACCGACGGCGACCTGGTGCCGAGGTTTCCGATCGTCGGCGGACACGAGGGCGCGGGCATCATCGAGGACGTCGGCCCCGGCGTCACCAAGGTCAAGCCCGGCGACCACGTGGTGTGCAGCTTCATCCCCAACTGCGGGTCGTGTCGCTACTGCTCCACCGGCAGGCAGGCGCTGTGCGACCTCGGCGCGACCATCCTGGAGGGCACCATGCCCGACGGGTCGACCCGGTTCTCCGCGAACGGCCAGGACTACGGCGCGATGTGCATGATCGGCACCTTCGCCCAGCGCGCCACCATCTCCCAGCACTCGGTGATCAAGGTGGACGACTGGCTGCCGCTGGACAAGGCGGTGCTGGTCGGCTGCGGCGTGCCCACCGGCTGGGGCACCGCGGTGTACGCGGGCGGCGTGATGGCCGGTGACACCGTTGTGGTGTACGGGATCGGCGGAATCGGCAGCAACGCCGTGCAGGGTGCCGCGCACGCGGGCGCCAAGCACGTCGTGGTGGTCGACCCGGTGGCGTTCAAGCGGGAGAGCGCGCTGAACCTCGGTGCCACGCACGCCTTCGCGACCGCCGCGGAGGCGCACGCCAAGGTCGACGAGCTGACGTGGGGCCAGCTCGCCGACCAGGCGTTGATCACGGTCGGCGTGGTGGACGAGGACGTGGTGACCTCGGCGTTCAACGTCGTCGGCAAGGGCGGCGTCGTGGTGGTGACCGGCCTGGCCAACCCGGAGAAGCTGACCGTGCACATCTCCGGCGGCGTGCTCACCCTGTTCGGCAAGACGATCAAGGGCACGCTGTTCGGCTCGGCGAACCCGCAGTACGACATCCCCCGGCTGCTGCGGCTCTACGACTCCGGCCACCTCAAGCTCGACGAGCTCGTCACCACCCAGTACACCCTCGACCAGGTCAACGAGGGCTACCAGGATCTGCGTGACGGCAAGAACATTCGCGGTGTGATCCTGCACGACGCGGACTGAGCAGGGCGGGTCGGCGGGTCGGGCGCGGGCGCAGGCCGGGTCCGACCTCCGACCTGTCCGACCGGGCAGGTGCGACGGCCCACATGTACGGCGATCCGCCCGGGCACCGCCGAGTTGACTTGGCGAGACGACCACAGGAGGGAGCACACCGTGCCCGAGGACACCGAGCGAATCGACGCCGACGACGCGGCCATGGTCGAGGAGTTGCTGGTCGAGGAGGTCTCCATCGACGGCATGTGCGGCGTCTACTGAGGACGGTGCGGGCGATGTTCGACGTGGACCTGGCATACCGGCTCAATCCCAAGGTGGCGCTGCGGCCGGAGCCGTTCGGCGCGCTGGCCTACCACTTCGGCAACCGCAGGTTGTCCTTCCTCAAGGCGCCCGAGCTGGTCACCCTGGTGCGCGCGCTCGGCGACCACGCCACGGTCGCCGACGCGCTCGCCACGGTGCCGCCCGCCCGCCGGGCAGGCTTCGCCAGGGCGCTGGCCACGCTCGCCGAGTCCGACATGATCGTTCCCAGGGAGCTGCCCGATGACCGCGCTGCTTGACCCGCGCTCCGCCCCCGTCCCGCCGCTGGTCGAGCAGTTCAAGGGCGGCCTCACCGCGCCCATCTGCCTGACCTGGGAATGGACCTATGCCTGCAATCTGGCCTGCACGCACTGTCTGTCCTCTTCGGGCAGACGCGACCCGCGCGAGCTGTCCACCGCCCGGATGCGCGAGCTGATCGACGAACTGCAGCGGATGCAGGTGTTCTACGTCAACGTCGGCGGCGGCGAACCGACGGTGCGGCCGGACTTCTGGGAACTGCTGGACTACGCCGTCGACCACCAGGTCGGCGTGAAGTTCTCCACCAACGGCGTCCGGCTCACCCGGGCGCGCGCCGAGCAGCTCGCCGGGTCGGACTACGTCGACGTGCAGATCTCCCTCGACGGCGCCACCCGCGAGGTCAACGACGCCGTTCGCGGCGCGGGTTCCTACGACCTCGCCTTGCTGGCCATGGAGAATCTGGCCGCGGCGGGCTTGCACGGGTTCAAGATCTCGGTCGTGATGACCCGGCACAACGTGCCGCAGCTCGACGCGTTCAAGGCCATCGCCGACCGCTACGACGCGCAGCTCAGGATCACCCGGCTGCGGCCGTCCGGGCGCGGGGCGGACGTCTGGGACGATCTGCACCCCACCCAGGACCAGCAGCGCGAGCTGTACCGGTGGCTGGTCGCGGGCGGCGAGAACGTGCTCACCGGCGACTCGTTCTTCCACCTCAACGCGCTCGGCTCGGATCCGCTGCCCGGGCTCAACCTGTGCGGCGCTGGGCGCGTGGTGTGCCTGATCGACCCGGTCGGCGACGTCTACGCCTGCCCGTTCGCCATCCACGACGCCTTCCTCGCAGGCAACGTTCTCGACGCCGGATTCGGGGCTGTGTGGCGGGATTCGCCGCTGTTCGCGACGCTGCGGGGGCCGCAGAGCGGCGGCACGTGCGCGAAGTGTCCGGCGTACGACACCTGCCAGGGCGGGTGTATGGCCGCCAAGTTCTTCACCGGGCTGCCGCTCGACGGGCCGGACCCGGAGTGCGTCAAGGGGTACGGCACCACCGCTCTGTCCACAATAGACTCCTCCGTGCTACCGAAGCCGACGCGGGACCATTCCCGGGTGTCGCTGGGCATGCCGCTGCCGCGCAGGCCGGACCGCGCGTGCGATGCCAGCCCCCTGGCCGGGCAGATCTGATGCTGACCGACCCGGTGGCGCTCGGCGCGGCTCGGGCGCCGAGCCGGGTGCTGTTCGGGCCGCACGAGACCAATCTCGGCCGCGGGCGGGCGATCTCGGATCGCCACGTCGCCTACTACGCCCGTCGCGCGGCGGGTGGCGCGGGCGTGCTGGTCACCGAGATCGCGTCGGTGCACGAGTCCGACTGGCCCTACGAGCGGGCGCCGTTCGCGGCGGACTGCGGGCCGGGGTGGGCGGCGGTCGCGGCGGCGTGTCGGGAGTACGGAACCGTTGTGGTGGCGGGACTGGGGCATGCCGGGATGCAGGGCGCGTCGGCGTTCTCCCAACTTGCGGTCTGGGCACCCTCGCCGGTGCCGGACGCGGGCACCCGCGAGATGCCGATGGAGCTGGCCGAGGGCGAGATCGACGAGGTGGTCGACGGCTTCGGCGGCGCGGCCGCACTCGCCGCGCGCTGCGGGCTGCACGGCGTCGAGGTGAACGCGGGCCAGCACTCGCTGCTGCGTCAGTTCCACTCAGGACTGACCAACCTGCGCGCCGACGCCTACGGCGAAGACCGGCTGCGGCTGACCGAGCGGGTGCTTCGCCGGGTGCGCGAGGAGATCGGCGACGGCGTGCTGGGACTTCGGCTGTCCTGCGACGAACTCGCGCCGTGGGCCGGGGTCACCCCGGAGGCCGCCGCCGAGCAGGTGACCAGGTTGGCGCCGCTGGTCGACTACCTGGTGGTGGTGCGCGGCTCGATCTTCTCGGTGCCCGCCACCCGGCCCGACCTGCACACCGATCCCGGCTTCGGCATCGAGCTGTGCCGGGCGATGCGGGCGGCCGCCGGGGGAGTTCCGGTGGTGCTGCAGGGTTCCGTGGTCGATCCGGGGCAGGCGCAGTGGGCGTTGGACGACGGCGTGGCCGACCTGGTGGAGATGACCCGCGCGCAGATCGCCGACGCCCGCCTGGTCGAACTGGTGCGGGCGGGCCGCGCCGCCGAGGTGCGCCCGTGCGTGCTGTGCAACCAGGCATGTCAGGTGCGGGACAACCGCAACCCCATCGTGTCGTGCGTGCTCGATCCGCGCAGTGGTCACGAGATCGCCGAACCGGACATCGGCCCTTCCGGCGCAGGCGGGCGGGTGCTGGTGGTCGGCGGGGGACCGGCGGGGCTGGAGGCCGCGCGGGTGCTCGCGACCCGCGGGTACGAGGTGGAACTGGCTGAGCGCGCCGATCGGCTCGGCGGCCTGCTGCGGGTGGCCCGACTGGTGCACGGGCGGGACCGCTGGGGCGAGGCACTGGACTGGTGGGCCCGCGAACTCGATCGTCTCGGTGTGACAGTCCACTTGGGACGTATGGTCACCGAGACGGAAGCCTTCCCCGGCAGGGTGATCCTGGCCACCGGATCGGTGCCCGGCCCGCGGGACTACCAGGTGGCGCCCGGCGGCGTCGTGGTCGACGTGGTGGACCTGCTGACCGGGATGGCTCGGGGCGAGCACCCCGACGGCCCGGTGGCGGTGTTCGACCCGGTCGGCGGGCCGATCGGGGTGGGCGTGGCCGAGTTGCTCGCCGCATCCGGTGTGCACACCTCGATCATCACCCAGGACTCCATCGCGGGCGCCCAGCTCTCGATGACCGGCGACCTCGCCGATGCCAACGGCAGGCTCCAGCGCGCGGGCGTCCGCCGGGAGTTGCGCAGCGTGCTGCGCGAGGTGGGGCCGGGCCGGGTGCTGCTGGAGCACTGCTGGACCGGCGAGACGCGCGAGGTCGACTGCGCCACGATAGTCCACTGTGGACATCGGATTCCCGAGGCCGGACCGGGAATCGACGGCATTCGGATCGGGGACGCCGTCGCCCCGCGGACCGTGCTCGAAGCGGTGCTGGACGCGCGCCGGGCCGCGCTCGCGCTGATCGGGTCCGGGCTGGTGGGCGTGCGATGAGCTACCGCTACCTGTTCTCTCCCTTGCGGATCGGCCCGATCGTGGTCCGCAACCGGGTGGTGTTCTCCGCGCACCTGACCAACTACGCCGAGGACGGGCTTCCCAGCGCGCAGCACGCGGCGTACTACGCCGAGCGCGCGGCGGGCGGGGTCGGCCTGATCATCACCGAGGAACACTCGACGCACCCCACGGACTGGCCCTACGAGAAGCTGATCCACGGCTTCCACCGCGCGGTGATCCCGGGCTACCGGCGCATCACCGCGGCGGTGCACCGGCACGGCACGCCGATTCTCGCGCAGCTCAACCACAACGGCGGCCAGGCGTCCTCGATGTACTCCCGGCTGCCGGTGTGGGCGCCGTCCCCGGTGCCGGACCCGATGTTCCGCGAGGTGCCGCACGCGGTCGACGCGCGCGAGATCGCCGAGATCATCGCGGGCTACGGCACGGTCGCCGGGCACTGCGCCGAAGGCGGGTTCGACGGCGTGGAACTGCAATGCTCGCATTCCTCGATCGTGCGCGGATTCCTCTCACCCGCCACCAACAGGCGGACCGACGGCTACGGCGGCTCGCTGGCCAACCGCGCCCGGATCCTGCTGGAGATCGTCGCCGCGGTGCGCGAGGCGATCGGGCCGGGCCGCGCATTGGGGGTGCGGCTCTGCGGCGACGAGCTGATCGAGGGCGGCACCACCATCGACGAGGCCGTCGAGGTGGCGCGGCTGGTCGAGGCGTCCGGCCAGGTCGACTACATCAACACTTCGATCGGCGTGGCCACCGCGACGCTCTACATGATCGAGGCGTCCATGGCCGTGCCGCCGGGCTACGCACTGTTCATCTCCAACGCCATCCGCCGCGCGGTGTCCATCCCGGTGGTCGGCGTCGGCCGGATCAAGGACCCCGTGCAGGCCGAGCGGGCGCTGGCCGAGGGACACTGCGACCTGGTCGGCGTGGTGCGCGGCCAGATCGCCGACGCCGACTTCGTCGCGAAAGCCCGCGCGGGCAAGGCATCCGACATCCGCACGTGCCTGTCGTGCAACCAGGAGTGCGTCGGCCGGATGGGCCTCAACCGCTGGCTGGGCTGCATCGAGAACCCGCGCACCGGCCGCGAGGTGATCACCATCGCCCCGCCCCGGGTGCGCGGTCGGCGCGTGCTCGTGGTCGGCGGCGGACCCGCCGGCCTGCAAGCCGCGGCTACCGCGGCCCGACGCGGCCACCGGGTGACGTTGTTCGAGCGCGCGCCGCGCACGGGCGGCCAGGTGGCCACCGCGGCGAGCGTGCCCGGTCGAGCGGAATTCCTTGACGTGGTGCGCAATCTGCGCGCCGAGTGCGACCGGAACGGGGTCGAGATCCGCACCGGCAGTGTGGCCACTGTGGACAGTCTGCGGGCGCAGCGGCCGGACGCGGTCGTGCTGGCGACCGGCGCCCGGCCGGAGCCGCCGCACTGGGCGGGCGGACATCCCCGGGTGGTCGACGTGCGCGATGTGCTGGAGGGGCGGGCGGACCCGGCCGGCGACGTGGTCGTGGTCGACGACCTCGGTTTCCACCAGGCGACCAGCGTGGCCGAACTGCTCGCCGACCGCGGCGCGCGGGTGGAGATCGTCACGGCGGGCATGGTGGTCGGCCAGGATCTCGGCGTCACCCTGGATCTGGAGAACTTCACCCGCCGCGCGCACAGCAAGGGCATCCGGCAGGCCACCGACCTGGTGGTCATGGCGGCCGCCGACGCCGACGGCGGCCTCGCGCTCACCCTGCTGCACCACCCGACTGGCGAGTCGGCCGAACGCCGCTGCGACTGGGTGGTGTGCGCGACCCACCAGCGGCCGGAGGACGAACTCTGGCGCGCCCTGCGCGGCGAGCGGGCTTTCGAGGTCCACCGCGCGGGCGACTGCGTGGCCCCCCGGCGCGCGCACGCGGCCGTGGTCGAAGGACACCGTGCGGCGGTGGCACTGTGACACTGCCCACTATGGCCGCACTGTCTGATGTGGACACACTGGCGATCGCCGTGGTACGGGACGGAGAACCGCCTGCCGGCGCGGCCGAAGCCGTCGCGGAGGCGGGCGGGGCCGTGCTGCTGGTCGGCAGCGGGACGATGCGGGCGGTGGCGCACGTGCCCGCTCGACGGGTGTGGTGTGCCGAGACGGACACCGTGGCGCCCGGCGCGCTGGCCGCGGCGCTGGCCCCGCTGCTGGGCGGCATTCCGTTGGTGCTGCTGCCCTCTTCCGCCGATGGCCGCGACCTCGCCCCCCGGCTGGCCGACCTGCTCGACCGGCCGCTGCTGGCGCACGCCGTGCGCTGCTCGGACGGCACCGCCGAACTGACCCGGTACCACTCCCGGCTCGGCGTCACGGTCGCGCTCGACGGTCCCGTCGTGGCCACCCTCGATCCCGGCGCGGGCGCCGACCCGGTGGCCGGGCCCCCGGAGGTCGAGGAGATCGCACTCGTCGTGCCGGAAGCCGGCGCCGATGCCGAACTGCTCGCCGTCGAGCCGCCCGATCCGTCCACTATGGACCTGGCGGAGGCGGGCCGGATCATCGGCGGCGGCGCCGGGTTGGTGCCCGCCGACGCGGACGGGCAGGCGGCGATGCGGCTGCTGACCGAGGTGGCCGCCGCGCTCGGCGCGTCCGCGGGGGCGACCAGGGTGGTCACCGACGCGGGCTGGATGGACCACGCGCGCCAGATCGGCACCACGGGCGTGGTGACCGCGCCCGATCTCTACGTGGCGTTCGGGGTGTCGGGCGCGACACAGCACACCGGTGGGCTCGGCCACCCGAGGCATGTGGTGAGTGTCAACACCGACCAGTCCTGCCCGATGACCGCCATGGCCGACCTGGGGCTGGTGGCCGACGCGCCCGCGGTGCTCGCGGAAGTGGCCGTGCGACTGGGAGTTCGCGATGACTGACCGACTGGACGCGGTCGTGGTCGGCGCGGGGCCTGCCGGGTCCGCGGCGGCGCTGGAGTTGGCCCGCGCGGGCCGCGGCGTGGTGCTGCTGGAGCGCGGCCCGTTCCCCGGCTCGAAGAACGTCTACGGCGGCGTGGTCTACGGCAGAGTGCTCGACGAGATTTGTCCACAGTGGTGGGACGAGGTGCCGGTGCAGCGCTGGGTGACCCGGCGCAGCACGATGATCCTGACGCCGACGCAGTCGCTGTCGGTCGACTTCCGCACTCAGGCGTGGGCGGGCCCGCCCTACAACGGGATGACCACCTACCGGGCCGATTTCGACGCCTGGCTGGCTCAGCGCGCGGTCGACGCCGGCGCCCGACTGGTGACGTCTACGGTGGCCACCGGCCTGCTGCGCGACGCCGCGGGCCGGGTCGCGGGCGTGCGCACCGACCGGCCCGACGGCGACCTGCCCGCCGCGCTGGTGATCGCCTGCGACGGCGCGAACTCCTTCCTGGCCAAGGAAGCCGGTCTGCTGCCTGCCGCCGACGCCGCCCACCACACGCTCGGCGTCAAGGAGACCCTGGCGCTGCCGCGCGCGGTGATCGAGGAGCGGTTCGGCCTGGTCGGCGACGAGGGCGTCGACATCGAGATGCTCGGCTGCACCGGGGACATCGCGGGCGGCGGCTTCCTCTACACCAACCGGGATTCGATCAGCATCGGCGTGGTGCTGTCGCTGACCGATCTCGCGGTCGCGCGCAGGCGCCCGGAGGACATCGTCGCGGAACTCAAGGCGCACCCGTCGATCGCGCCGTATCTGCGCGGGGCCGAGTTGAAGGAGTACTCGGCGCACCTGATCCCCGAGGGCGGCTACCAGACGATGCCCGACTTGGCCGCGGACGGCCTGCTGATCGCGGGTGACGCGGCGGCGATGTGCCTGGCAGCCGGGATCTGGCTGGAGGGCGTCAACTTCGCGATCGGCTCCGGCCTGGCCGCGGGCCGAGTCGCCGCCGAGGCCGTCGCGACGGGTGACGTGAGCGCGGCCGGGCTGGCCGGATACCGCAAGCGGTTGACGGAGAATTTCGTGCTGGCGGACCACAAGCGGCTGCGCGGCGCGCCGGGACTCGTGCTGTCGGACCGGGTCCAGCGCCAGTACCCGGGGCTGATCTGCGACTTCGTCGAGGGCGTGTTCACCGTGCGCAACCCGGAACCCAAGCCGGGACTGGGAAAGCTGTTCCGGGCGACCGCCCGGAAGCGTGGCGTCAAGCTGCGCCAGTTGGCCCGCGACGGCCTGGCCGGATTGCGGGTGTTCGGATGACCGAAGACTATCCCGAGGTGTCGTTCGAGGACCGCATGTCCACTGTGGAGTTCCGGGTGGCCGAACGGGCGCACATCACCGTCGACTCGGATGTCTGCCGATCGTGCACCACCAAGGCGTGTGTGCACGCCTGCCCGGCCGACCTGTTCGTGCCGACCACGGACGGCGGCATCCTGTTCAACTACGAACAGTGCTTCGAGTGCGGGACCTGTTACCTGGTGTGCGATTCGGCGGGCGCGATCACCTGGACCTACCCGGACGGCGGCAGCGGCGTCGTGTTCAGGAACGGGTGAGGCCGTGCTCGTCGCCGCCCTGCTGACCTGGACGTGCCTGCGTCCCGAGGTCGACCCGCTCACCGGAGCCGTCCGCGCCGACGAGCGCGACCACGGCCCGACCGCGGGCGACCTCGCCGCCCTCGAACACGCCCTTCGCCTTGCCGCCCACTGGGATGGCGAGGTGCTGGCGGTGGTCGCGGGCCCGCCCGCCGCCGACGCCGCGCTGCGCGACGCCCTGGCCTGCGGCGCCACCCGCGTCCTGCGCGTGACGGCCCCGACGCCCGCTCCGCTCGATGACGGCAGCGCCCTCGCCCGCGCGCTCGCCGACGCGCTCGGCCCCGTCGACCTGGTGCTGACCGGCGACGCGTCCCCCACCCCGGCGTTCCTCGCCGCCCGACTCGGCGCGGCGCAAGCCCTCGGCGTGGTGGCACTGGCGGCCGACGACCGCGGACTCACCGTCCACCGCAGACTGGACGGCGGCAGGCGGGAGGTGCTGCGCGTCGGCACCCCGGCCGTCGTCTCGGTCGAGGCGGCCGGGGTCCGACTGCGCCGCGCACCCCTGCGGCCGACCGTCGACGCCGCGGCCGCGGCTATCCCGGTCGCGCCAGGACCTGTTGCGGCACCAGGGTTTCGTGTGCTGTCCAGCCATCCGTTCCGCCCACGCCCGCGCGTCCTGCCCGCCCCACCCGGCGACCGGCCAGGCCAACGCGTGCTGGACCTGACCGGCGCCCTGGTCGAGCGCACCCCGCCGACCGTCCTCGGCCCGCTCGACCCGCCCGCCGCCGCCGACGAACTGCTGGGCTTCCTGCGCAAACACGGTTACCTGGCGGACGGAACGTCATGAACCTGGGCGCCGCGACCTGGACCGACCTCGACGGCCGCCGCCCGATCGTGTTGCTGCCGCTGGGTTCCTGCGAGCAGCACGGCCCGCACCTGCCGGTGGACACCGACGCCGCCATCGCCACCGCGGTCGCCACCCGCGCCGCCGCCCTGCTCGACCTCGACGTGCTGGTGGCGCCCACGCTGTCCTACGGTGCGAGCGGCGAGCACGAGGACTTCCCCGGCACTGTCTCCATAGGACACGAGGCGCTTGGCCTGCTGCTGCTGGAGTTGGCTCGTTCGGCGGCCCGCTGGTGCGGCAGGCTCGTCGTGGTCAACGGGCACGGCGGCAATCTGCCCGCCCTGGTCACCACGGTCGCCCGGCTCCGCACGGAAGGCCACGCCGCGGCATGGTGGAGCCCGGTGATTCCCGGTGGCGACGCCCACGCGGGGCGGACCGAGACCGCGCTCATGCTGGCAATCCGCGGTTCGTCGGTACGCCGTGAGCAGGCGATCGCGGGCGCGGTGGAACCGTTGGCAGAGCTGATGTCCCGCCTGCGCACGCACGGCGTCCGCGCGGTCAGCCCGACCGGCGTGCTCGGCGACCCGGCGGACGCCTCGGCGGCGGAGGGCTTGGCGCTGTGGGCCGACCTGGCGGCCGACCTGGCGGGCGCGGTCAGCGCGTGGCAGGTGGGGGCACAGGGGAGACTCCGATGATGACGAGCGCGCCGACGAGTCCGGTGGCGGTGGTGACGGGCGCGGCACGGGGGATCGGGGCGGCCACGGTGCGCAGCTTGGTCGCGGCGGGCTGGTCGGTGGTCGCGGTCGACTCGTGTGCCGACGATCCGGCGGTGCCGTATCCGCTCGCCACCCGCGCGGAGTTGGAAACCCTTGCCGGGCCGCGGGTTCGCACCGCGGTCGCCGATGTGCGCGACGCTGCCGCGCTGGCCGCGGCGGTGGACCTCGCGCGCACGGAGTTCGGCGGGCTGGACGCGGCGGTCGGCTGCGCGGCCGTCATCCTGGGCGGCGAACCCGTGTGGGAGATCCCGGCCGCGAGTTGGCGCACACTGTTCGATGTGGACGTCGGCGGCATCCTCGCCCTGGCCCGCGCGGCCGTGCCCGCGCTGCTCGCCCGGCCCGCTCCCCGGCGCGGCCGGTTCGTCGCGGTCGCCTCGGCCGCGGCCCACCACGGGCTCTACCACCTCGGCGGGTACACCGCCGCCAAGCACGCGGTCCTCGGTCTGGTCCGCGGCCTCGCGGCCGACCTGCGCGGCACCGGGGTGACCGCGGTCGCCGTGTCGCCGGGCGCCACGGACACCGCGATGCTCGCCGCGACCGCGCGGATCTACGGGCTGCCCGACGCCGCGGAGTTGGTGGCGCATCAACTGTCGGGGCGGGCTCTGGACCCGGACGAGGTCGCCGCGGTGATCGCGTGGGCGTGTTCGCCGGACTCGGCCGCCGTCTCCGGGTCCGTGCTGCATGCGGACGGCGGGTTCACCGGATGAGCGTCGACCGTCGGACCGCCGTCGCCCTGTCCGCGGGTGCCCGGCAGCGGGACGGGGCCAATCCGAGTGCCGTTCCGCCGCCGACCCGCACCCGGTTGCCGGAAGGGTTCCGAGTTCGGATCGCCGCCGACGCGCGCACGTCGAGCAACGGCAGGCTGGTGCTCGGCGGTTCGCCCGCGCGGCTGTTCCGGTTCAGCCCCAGGGCTGCCGCGCTCATGGCCGCGGGCGAGGTCACCGTGCGCTGCGCGGCGAGCCGGGCCCTCGCCCGCGTGCTGGTCGACGCGGGCATCGCGCACCCGCGGCCCGGACCACTGCCCGCCGGGGCGACCATCGTCATCCCAGCCCACAGTAGACAGTCCCAAGTGGACCGATTGCTCGCCGCCCTGCGCGCTGATCCCGAGACCGCGGCGATCCAGGTCGTGGTCGTCGACGACGCCTCGCCGGTGCCCTTGACCGCTCTCGGCGCCACAGTCGTGCGGCACGAACGCAACCGCGGCCCGGCCGCCGCGCGCAACACCGGGCTTGCCTGTGCCGGTACGGAGTTCGTGGTGTTCTGCGACTCCGACGTGGTGCCGTGTCCCGGCTGGCTGGCACCGCTGCTCGCCCAGTTCGCCGACCCCGCGGTGGCGCTCGCCGCGCCGCGGATCGTGTCGCTGGCAACGGGTTCCGGCGTGCTCTCGCGCTACGAGCGGGTCCGATCGCCGCTGGATCTGGGGCCGCGCGAGGCGCCGATCGTGCCGATGTCGCCGGTGGCCTACGTGCCCGGCGCGGCGCTCGTCGTCCGCCGGGCCGCGGTCGGCGCCGGGTTCGCCGCCGACCTGCGGGTGGCCGAGGACGTGGACCTGTGTCTGCGGCTGCACGAGGCGGGCTGGCGGCTGCGCTACGTGCCGACCGCGCGGGTCGCGCACGATCACCGCACCACCCTGGCGGATTGGGTTCGCCAGCGGGTGCGGTACGGCTCGGGTGCGGCTGTGCTGGCCCAACGCCATCCCGGTTCGGTGGCGCCACTGCACCTGGCGCCGTGGGCCGTGGCGGCCTGTCTGTCGCTAGTGGACAGACGAGTGCTGCCCGCCGCGGTGCTCACCGCCGTCGCCGCGGGCAGACTCGCGCGCCGGATGCCCGACGCCGACACGCCGGTCCGGGCCGGTGTCCGGCTGGCCGTCGCCGCCGTGCGGGGCACCGCAGAACAACTCGGCAACGCCGCCACCCGGCACCACTGGCCGATCGCCGTGCCGCTGGCCCTGGTCGACCGGCGGGCGCGGTGGGTGCTCGCGGCGGCCGTCGTGGTCGGGGGAGTGCGCGACCACCGCAAGTCCGGGTCCACGCTGCCGCTGCCCGCGCACATTGGCGTCCGGGTGCTCGACGACCTCGCCTACGGCGCGGGTCTCTGGCTCGGCGCGATCCGGGCTCGCACCGCCGCGCCGCTGCTGCCGCGCGTCTCGTGGCGACGGGCAAAGTAAATAGCGCCACATCGAATTGCGCACAATCAAATCACCCGCTACCTTCATGGCACCTGACCCCGACCAATCCAGGAGGCACCCAGTGCAGGCTCTGTACGAGGCTGAGGCGAAGGCGACCGGCGACGGCCGCGGCGGACATGTGCGCTCCTCCGACGGCGTGCTCGACGCGGGCCTCGCCGTCCCGAAGGGCCTCGGCGGCCCCGGCGGCGACGCCACCAACCCCGAGCAGCTCTTCGCCGCGGGCTACGCGGCCTGCTTCCACGGGGCGCTGCAGCTTGTCGCGCGCAACGAGAAGGCCAAGATCCCGGGCTCCGAGGTCTCCGCCAAGGTCGGCATCGGCGCCACCGAGGGCGGCGGGTACGGCCTGGCCGTCACCCTGACTGTCTCCGTGCCCGACAGCGACCGCGCGGTTGTCGAGGACTTGGTCAACAAGGCCCACCAGGTGTGCCCGTACTCCGTGGCCACCCGTGGGAACATCGACGTCGAACTGGTCGTCGCCTGAGAAAGGGTGGGATATGGCGGAGCGTGACCCGCTGGCGCTGGAGCAGCAGCTCTGCTTCGCGCTGTACTCGGCGTCGCGCGCGCTGACCAGCCGCTACCGGCCGCTGCTCGAAGCGCTCGGGCTCACCTACCCGCAGTACCTGGTGATGCTCGCGCTCTTCGAGCACGGCCCGCTCTCGGTCAAGGATCTCGGCGCGGCGCTGCGGCTCGACTCGGGCACGCTGTCCCCGCTGCTCAAGCGGATGGCAGCGAGCGGGCTGCTGCGCCGCACCCGCGACACCGCCGACGAGCGCAGCGTAGTGATCGACTTGACCCCGCGCGGCGAGGCGCTGCGGACCGACATCCGCGAAGTGCCGCGGGCCGTGTTCCGCGGCCTGGGCAGCCCTGCCGAGGACATCGTCGACCTGCACAGCAGGCTCACGGTGTTGCTCACCCGGATGGACTAGCCGTATCCGCCGCCGCCCCACTCCGTGGCGTCGAAGGCGAGGTTCGGGTAGTCGGGGGCGGGGTCGGTCTCCTTCAGCTCCACCAGGTCCGCGGGCAGGACGCGCGGCGGCAGCTCGCCGAAGCGAACGAACCGCAGAAACGCGAACTCCTCGTCGGTGAACCGCTCAGCCACGCCGACCTCCAGTGTCTCGCTCCCGATTCTCCCCGCGCGCGGCGTCCGCGACAAGGAATTGTCGGTGCCCGGGGTTAGGTTCGCCACCGCGACAACTCCAGCGGAGGCACACCATGACTCACCTGACCGAGAACCAGCCCACCGGCACCCCCACCTGGATCGACCTCGGCATCCCCGACCTCGACCGTGCGATGACCTTCTACCACGCGGTCTTCGGCTGGGAGTTCGACGTCGGCTCGGCCGACCTGGGGCACTACACGATGTGCCTGCTCGACGGTCGGTCGGTCGCGGCGATCATGCCGAACCCCGACCCCGACGCCACCGACTTCTGGTGGAACGTCTACCTCGCCACCGCCGACTGCGACGCCACCGCCGAGCGGGTCACCCGGGCGGGCGGCACCGTGCTCAATCCCCCCTCGGACGTGCTGGACCAGGGCCGGATGGCCATCGCGACCGACCCGACCGGCGCCCAGTTCGGTCTGTGGCAGGGCGCCAAGCACTTCGGCTGCGCCGTGGTCAACGAGCCGAACTCGTTGCTGCGCAACGACTTGGTCACGCCCGACGCGGCTCTTGCCCGCCCGTTCTACGCCGCGGTCTTCGACTTCACCCTCGACGGCAACGACGACCTGCCCGGCATCGACTTCACCTTCCTGCGCAGGCCAGACGGCTACGAGATCGGCGGCATCATGGGCGACCCGGCGGCGAAGCGGTCCCGCTGGGACACCCTGTTCGAGGTCGCCGACGCCGACGCCGCGGTGGCCCGCGTCACGGCGGCGGGTGGCACGGCGGGTACCCCGTTCGACATGGTCTACGGCCGGATGGCGCAGGTCACCGACCCGTTCGGAACCGAGTTCTCCGTCGGTTCCCGACCAGTCGCCTGACGGTGCCGGGACACTTGGCACGGCCCGGCGGCGCCATTGCCGACGGGCCGTGGGCCGGTGGTCTCAGACCAGCGGCCGTTCGGTGGGGTCGATCGGCCGCGGCAGCACGGCCCGGCCGGTCAGGTAGGCGTCGACGCCCGCGGCGGCTGAGCGGCCCTCGGCGATGGCCCACACGATGAGCGACTGGCCCCGGCCCATGTCGCCCGCGGTGAACACGCCCGGCACGGAAGTCTGGAAGTCGGTGCCGCGGGCGACGTTGCCGCGATCGTCGAGGTCCACGCCGAGGTCGTCGAGCAGCGGGCCGCGCTCCGGGCCGACGAAGCCCATCGCCAGGGTCACCAGGTCGGCCGGGATCTCCCGCGCCGAGCCCTCGACCGGCACGAACCGGCCGCCCTCGGCGGCCACCTCGGCCAACCGCAGCGCGCGCACGGTGCCGTCGTCGTCGCCGAGGAACTCGGTGGTGGACACCGAGTACACCCGGTCGCCGCCCTCCTCGTGGGCCGAGGACACCCGGTAGAGCATCGGGTAGGTCGGCCACGGGTTGACGTCCGCGCGGGCCAGCGGCGGCCGGGGCATGATCTCCAACTGGGTCACCGACGCCGCGCCCTGCCGGTGTGCCGTGCCCACGCAGTCGGCGCCGGTGTCGCCGCCGCCGATCACCACGACGTGCTTGCCCTCGGCGCTGATGGGGGACTGGTCGAGCTGACCGGCCGCCACCTTGTTCGCAGGCGGCAGGTACTCCATCGCCTGGTGGATTCCGCGCAGCTCCCGGCCCGGGATCGGCAGCTCGCGCCACGCCGTGGCACCGCCCGCGAGCACCACCGCGTCGTAGTCCGCGTGCAACCGGGCCACCGTGACGTCCACACCGACGTCCACGTTCACCCGGAACTCCGTGCCCTCGGCCCGCATCTGCGCGAGCCGTCTGTCCAATCGGGACTTCTCCATCTTGAACTCGGGGATGCCGTAGCGCAGCAGCCCGCCGACGGCGTCCGCCCGCTCCAGCACCACCACGTCGTGACCCGCACGGGTGAGCTGCTGCGCGGCGGCCAGCCCGGCAGGGCCGGAACCGACCACCGCCACCTTCTTCCCGGTCCGTGCGGTCGGGACCCGCGGAGTCACCCAGCCCTCGTCCCAGGCCCGGTCGATGATCGAGACCTCGACCCGCTTGATGGTCACCGCGTCGCTGTTGATGCCGAGCACGCACGCCGCCTCGCACGGCGCGGGGCACAGCGTCCCGGTGAACTCCGGGAAGTTGTTCGTCGCGTGCAGCCGCTCGCTCGCCTCCCGCCAGTCGTCCCGCCACACCAGGGTGTTCCACTCCGGGATGAGATTGCCGAGTGGACAGCCCTGGTGGCAGAACGGAATCCCGCAGTCCATACAGCGCCCCGCTTGGTGCGGCAGACGCTCCCTGCCGAACTCGGCCGTGCTCGATTCCTCGTAGACCTCGCGCCAGTCCTTGATCCGCAGAAACACCGGCCTGGTCGCGGGCGTCTCGCGCGGGGTGGTCAGAAAGCCCTTGGGGTCAGCCATGTGCGGCCTCCATGATCGCCTCGTCGATGTCGCGGCCGTCGCGCTCGGCGGCCGCACGCGCGGCCAGCACGCGCTTGTAGTCCTTCGGCATCACCTTGGTGAACCGGCCGACCTGACCGTCCCAATCGGACAGCAGGGCCCGCGCCGCCGCCGAGTCGGTCTCGGCCTGGTGGCGGGCCACGACCGCGCGCAAGAAGTCCGGGTCGTCACCATCGAGCGGATCGAGGTCGACCATCTCCAGATTCACCCGGTCCCGCGCCAGGTCGAGCACGTAGGCGATACCGCCGGACATGCCCGCGGCGAAGTTGCGCCCGGTCTGGCCGAGCACCACGACCGTGCCGCCGGTCATGTACTCGCAGCCGTGGTCGCCAACGCCCTCGGCGACCGCCACCGCGCCGGAGTTGCGCACGCAGAACCGCTCGCCCACCTTGCCGCGCAGGAACAGCTCGCCCCCGGTGGCGCCGTAGCCGATCACGTTGCCCGCGATCACGTGCTGCTCGGCCGCGAACTGCGCGCCCGGGTGCGGGCGGACGACGATCCGCCCGCCGGACAGGCCCTTGCCGACGTAGTCGTTGCCGTCGCCGATCAGCCGCAGCGTGATCCCGCGCGGCAGGAACGCGCCGAACGACTGGCCTGCGGTGCCGGTGAAGGTGACGTCGATGGTGTCGTCCGGCAGGCCCTCGCCGCCCCAGCGCCTGGTCAGCTCCGAGCCGAGCATGGTGCCCACGGTCCGGTTGACGTTGCGTACCGGCAGCTCCAGGCGCACCTTGTCCCCGGAGCTCAGCGCGCCCTCGGCGAGCTGGATCAGCGTGTTGTCCAGCGCCCGCTCCAGGCCGTGATCCTGCGCCGTGGTGCGGTGTCGGGCCGCGCGCGGCTCCAGCGGCGGCACGTGGAAGATCGGCGACAGGTCCAGGTCGGCGGCCTTCCAGTGGTCGACCGCCGCGCGGGTGTCGAGCAGCTCGGCGTGCCCGACGGCCTCCTCGACCGAGCGGAAACCCAGTGCCGCCAGGTATTCCCGCACTTCCTCGGCGATGAACTCGAAGAAGTTCACCACGTACTCGGCCTTGCCGTCGAACCTGGCGCGCAGCACCGGGTTCTGCGTGGCCACGCCCACTGGGCAGGTGTCCAGGTGGCACACCCGCATCATCACGCAGCCGGACACCACCAGCGGCGCGGTGGCGAAGCCGAACTCCTCCGCGCCCAGCAGTGCGGCCACCATGACGTCGCGGCCGGTCTTGAGCTGCCCGTCGGTCTGCACCACGATCCGGTCGCGCAGCCGGTTGGCCAGCAGCGTCTGCTGGGTCTCGGCCAGGCCCAGCTCCCACGGCCCGCCCGCGTGCTTGATCGAGGACAGCGGCGACGCGCCGGTGCCGCCGTCGTGCCCGGAGATCAGCACCACGTCGGCGTGCGCCTTGGACACCCCCGCCGCGACCGTGCCGACGCCCACCTCGGACACCAGCTTCACGTGGATGCGGGCGGCCGGGTTGGCGTTCTTCAGGTCGTGGATGAGCTGCGCGAGGTCCTCGATCGAGTAGATGTCGTGGTGCGGCGGCGGCGAGATCAGTCCGACGCCGGGGGTGGAGTGTCGGGTCTTGGCGATCCACGGGTACACCTTCGGCCCCGGGAGTTGCCCGCCCTCGCCGGGTTTGGCGCCCTGCGCCATCTTGATCTGGATGTCGTCGGCGTTCACCAGGTACTCGCTGGTCACGCCGAACCGGCCACTCGCGACCTGCTTGACCGCCGAGCGCCGCGCCGGGTCGTAGAGCCGATCGGCGTCCTCGCCGCCCTCGCCCGTGTTGGACTTCGCGCCCAGCCGGTTCATCGCGATCGCCAGCGTCTCGTGCATCTCCTGGGAGATCGAGCCGTAGGAGATCGCGCCCGTGCCGAACCGCTTGACGATCGCGGAGACCGGCTCGACCTCGTCGATCGGTACCGGCGGCCGCGCGCCCTCCCGGAACGCGAACAGCCCGCGCAGCGTCTTGAGCGAGCGCGACTGGTCGTCGACGGCGCGGGTGTACTCCTTGAAGACGTCGTACTTCCCGGCCCTGGTGGAATGCTGCAGCTTGAACACCGTCGTCGGGTTGAACAGGTGCGGTTCGCCCTCGCGGCGCCACTGGTAGTCCCCGCCGGTGGTCAGCTCGCGGTGGCTCGCGCGCACCCCGTCGGCCGGGAACGCCTGCCGGTGCCGCTGGGCCACCTCTTCGGCCAGCACGTCGAAGCCCACGCCGCCCAGCGGCGCGCTGGTGCCGGTGAAGCAGGCGTCGACCACCTCGGCGCCAAGGCCGAGCGACTCGAAGACCTGCGCCCCGGTGTAGGAGGCCACAGTGGACACTCCCATCTTGGACATCGTCTTGCGCACGCCCTTGCCCAGCGCCTTGATCAGGTTGCGGGTGGCGTGCTTGCCGTCGACGCCCGCGATGAGCCCGCGGTCGGCCAGGTCCTCGACCGTGGCCATCGCCAGGTACGGGTTGACCGCGGCGGCGCCGTAGCCGATGAGCAGCGCGACGTGGTGCACCTCGCGGGCGTCGCCGGACTCCACGATCAGGCTGACCTGGGTGCGGGTCTTGCATCGCACCAGGTGCTGGTGCACCGCGCCGACCAGCAGCAGCGACGGGATCGGCGCCAGGTGCTCGGTCACGCCGCGGTCGGAGAGCACCACGATCCGGGCGCCGTGCTTGATCGCCCAGGACACCTCGGTACGGATCTCGGCCAACTGCTCGCGCAGCGCGTCGCCGCCGCCGCGGATGTCGAACCGGCCGTGGATGGTCACCGACTGGAACTCGGGCAGATCGCCGTCATCGTTGACGTGCACGATCTTCGCCAGCTCATCGTTGTCCAGCACCGGGAACGGCAGGGTGATCCGCCTGCACGAGTCGGCGCCCGCGGCCAGCAGGTTCGGCTCCGCGCCGAGTTGCGCGCCCAGCGAGGTGACCAGTTCCTCGCGGATCGCGTCCAGCGGCGGGTTGGTCACCTGGGCGAAGAGCTGGCTGAAGTAGTCGAACACCGGCCGCTGGCCGGTCGACAGCGGCGCCAGCGGCGCGTCGTTGCCCATCGACCCGATCGGCTCCGCACCGGTGCGGGCCATCGGCTCAAGCAGGACCGCCAGCTCCTCCTCGGTGTAGCCGAACGCCTGCTGCCTGGCTACCAGTGACGCGTGCGTGGGCACCTCGCGCTCGCGCTCGGGCAGCGTCTCCAGCGGGATGAGCCCGGCGGCCACCCAGTCCGCGTACGGGTGCGCGGCGGCGAGGCCGCCCTTGATCTCCTCGTCGTCCACGATCCGGCCCGCGGCGGTGTCGACCAGGAACATCCTGCCCGGCTCCAACCGTCCCTTTCGGACGATGGTGGTCGGGTCGATGTCGAGCACGCCGACCTCGCTGGCGAGCACCACCAGGCCGTCCTCGGTGACCCAGTAGCGGGCCGGGCGCAGGCCGTTGCGGTCGAGCACGGCGCCGATCTGGGTGCCGTCGGTGAACGCCACCAGCGCCGGGCCGTCCCACGGCTCCATCAGCGTCGAGTGGAACTCGTAGAAGGCGCGCCGCGCGGTGTCCATCCCGGTGTGGTTCTCCCACGCCTCCGGGATCATCATCAGCACCGCGTGCGGCAGCGACCGCCCGCCAAGGTGCAGCAGCTCCAGCACTTCGTCGAAGGACGCGGAGTCACTCGCGCCGCGGGTGATCACCGGGAAGATTCGCTTGAGGTCGCCGGGGATCAGGTCGCTGGCGAGCGTCGACTCGCGCGCGTCCATCCAGTTCCGGTTGCCCCGCAAGGTGTTGATCTCGCCGTTGTGCGCGACGTAGCGGTACGGGTGGGCCAGCGGCCACGACGGGAAGGTGTTGGTGGAGAAGCGGGAGTGCACCAGGGCGACCGAGCTGGTGACCCGCTCGTCGGACAGGTCGGCGAAGAACAGCTCGACCTGCGGCTCGGTCAACATTCCTTTGTAGACGATCGTGCGCGCGGACAGGCTGGCGAAGTAGACGTCCGCGGCCCGCTCGACGCGCTTGCGCACGCAGAACGCCAGCCGCTCCAGGGCCAGACCCGACACACCGTCCGCCGCGGCGAGGAAGAGTTGGCTGAAGTGCGGCATGACCGACGCCGCGGTGGCGCCCGTGTGCTCGACGTGCACCGGCAGGTCGCGCCAGCCCAGCACGACCGCGCCTTCCTCGGCGGCGATCCGCTCGACGACCTCGACCACCTCGGCGCGCTCCCCGGCGGCGACCGGCAGAAAGGCGGTGCCGACCGCGAAGGCGCCTGCCGCGGGCAGCGGGAACGCCACGACGTCGCGGTAGAACGCGTCCGGGACCTGGATCAGGATGCCCGCGCCGTCGCCGGTGTCCGACTCGGCACCGCGGGCGCCCCGGTGCTCCAGATTGCGCAGGGCGACGAGCGCTTTGGCAACGATGCCGTGGTCTCGGCGGCCGGTGAGGTCGGCCACGAAGGCCACCCCGCAGGCGTCGTGCTCGTACTGCTCGTCGTAGAGACCACCCTGGCGGTGGTTGTGGCGGGTCGTCACGGTTGGTGGCCCTCCCATGGTCGGGACCCCGACGCCGGGTGTCGCGGAGCGGACCGGAAGGCCAGGAGGGCACCTTCACCGTCGACTCCGCCCGGTGTCGCGTCCGTCGGTTCCGGCGACGCGGAGAATGCCCGGGCGTGGGCGGTTGAGCGCACCTCATCGTGCGAAAAGATCGTGCGAAAGATCGTGCGGAGCGGCAGCGCACCTCATCGTGCGGCCGGGGCGGACAAGGGCGGATTCCGGTACGGAACCGCCTGTACCCGCGCTGGTCACCCCCGAGGTCATCCGGGGGTTCTCATGACAATAGTGTGAACTCGGCGTTATCGGGATACGCCGATCGGCGCTCGTGGTGAAGACCACGTGGTCTTGACGGCGCCGCTGTCCGGGTGATTCTAGCCGTGACCAGCGCGAACAGGGTTTCGGGAGCGTTTCGGGCGGTTCGTGCGTTGGAAAAGGTATCCACCGGATCTCAGCGAACCGGATACCAGCGAGGAGTGCCGTCGTGCCGGTCCTGCTAGTGCTGCTGCTGGCCGTCGCCGCCGAGATCACCGTCATGGTGACGGTCGGGAACCTCGTCGGCGTGCTGCCCACCATCCTGCTGCTCATCGCCGCCACCGTCCTCGGCGCCGCCCTGCTGCGCCGCGAGGGCACCCGCGCCTTCGCCGCGCTCCAGCAGGCCGTCTTCGCCCGCCGCGCGCCCGAGAAGGAACTGGTCGACGGCATGCTCATCGCCGCCGCGGGCATCCTGGTGGTCCTGCCCGGCTTCCTCAGCGACCTGTTGGCCATCGCGCTGCTGCTGCCGCCGACGCGAGCCGTCGTGCGCCGCCGGATCATCCGTCGCGCGGAGCGGGCCCTCGCCGACGGCAGGCACCGGCCGATCGTCGTGGACTCCTTCGTCGTGGAGTCCGACCCGCCCCCGCACCGCGACCGACCGGCCATCGTCATCCCGGAAAGCCGCATCCCGGAAAGCCGCGGCGACTCGGAGTGACGGTGGATCACACCATCGGGTGACTCTCGCGCCCGGCGGCGCGGTGCCCGGGGTCCGGCTTGCCAGGATCGCGGCATGCGTTCCCTGGTCACCCTCGCCGCGGCCCTCGTGCTCGCGGCCACCCTCACCGTCCCCGCCGCTGCCTCCGGTTCCGGCGCGTTCGAGCCCTACCGCCCTGGCGCGGCCGCGGTCACCTATGCCCCGGACCTGGTCCCGGTCGGCGCCCGCGCCACCGTCGTGCCCATCGCGGGCGGACGGCGCACGGTGGTGATCCTGCTGGTGCGCGGCCTGCTGCCGCACCGGCACTACGGCGCGCACGTGCACACCAGGCCGTGCGGACCCGCCCCGGCCGACGCGGGCCCGCACTTCCAGCACGTCGCCGACCCCGTGGTGCCGTCGGTGGACCCCGCGTACGCCAACCCGCGCAACGAGGTGTGGCTCGACTTCGGCACCGACGCACGCGGCGCCGCGGTCGCCGTCGCCCAGGTGCCGTGGCGATTCGGCGGCCGCCCGGCCGGTTCGCTGGTGATCCACGCCGAGCACACGCACACCGCGCCGGGCGAGGCGGGCACCGCGGGTTCGCGGCTGGCCTGCCTGACGGTGTCCTTCTGACCTACAGTTGCCTTAGCAACGACCCGTCGCCGTTCGGCCCGGTTGCTCGTTGAACAGGGCGACTCGACGAGGAGACCGCCATGACGCTCGCCTTCGACCGCAAGTACGACCACCGGGTCGCCGCGCTGGTCGCGGAGGTCGTGCGGGGTCTGGACCAGCTCATCGACGTCACGTACAACAAGATCCTCGACGAGATGTCGATGTACGAGGCGGGCAGCCTGGTGCCGCACGCCCGACTGCGCGACTCGGTGGCCGCGAACCTGCGCTCGATGCTCGCCGCGCTGTCGGGCCCCGGCCTGTCCGACCTCGAACCGCCCCGCCAGACCGGCCGCGAGCGCGCGTTGCAGGGTGCGCCGCTGCCGGAGGTGCTGCGCGCGTACCGGATCGGGTTCACCGAGGTGTGGAACCGGCTGGTCGAGCTGGCGGTGCGCCAGGACCGCGAGGTGCTCACCTCGGTGATCTCCGCCGCGACCACGATCTGGTACCTGTTCGATGAGTACACCGAGGCGCTGACCAGCGGATACCGGGAGACCAGCGCGGAATTGACGCTGGCCCAGCAGAACCAGCGCTCCGTGCTCGTGGAGGCGCTGTTCGCGGGCCGCACGGGCGGCACCCTGTGGGACATCGCGCGGCTGCTCGACCTGCCGCTGGACGGCACGTTCGTGGTCGTCGCCGCCGAGACGCCCGGGTTGGGGCAGGAGCCGCTGCCGCAGATCGAGGCGCGGCTGCGCTCGGACAACCACGCCTCGGCCTGGCGGCTCACCCCCGACCTGCAGTTGGGCGTGGTGTCGCTGCGCGAGCCGGGCGCGGTCGGGCTCGTGCTCAAGACCCTCGGCGCGCACGTGTCGGCCCGGGTCGGCGTGAGCCCGATGTTCACCGGCCTGGGCAACACGGCCCGCGCCCTGCACTTCGCCCGGGTGGCGCTGTCCAGCCTGCCGATGGGCACGGCGGAGGCGGTCCAGTTCGACCACTCGCCGCTGGCCGGGCTGGTCGCGGGCTCACCGGAGGCGTCCGCGCAACTCGCCCACCAGGTGCTGCGCCCGCTGCTCGACCTGTCCGCCGACGAACGGGACGTGTTGCTGTCCACGCTGCGGGTCTGGTTCGACAACCACGGCTCCACCCGGCTCACCGCGGAGCGGATGTACTGCCACGCCAACACGATCCGACACCGGCTGCGTCGGGTGAGCGAGGAACTGGGCCGCTCGCTCAGCGACCCGGCCGACATCGCCGAGATCGGCACCGCGCTGCGCGCCCTGCTGATGTTCCCCGACACCGCCCACCTCCCGCCGCCGCGCCACCCCCTCAGCCGCCCCTGACCGGGCGTCAGGGGAGGCGGGCGAGGAGCCAGCGGGGGCCGGTCACCTGGGCGCCCGCCGATGCGCAGCGGGTGCGGAGTTCCCGGTCCGCCGTCACCACCAGGCAATTCGCGTCCAGCCTGCCCTCGACCGTGGCCACGATGGCGTCGTCGCCGCTGCCGGGGGCCGACACCACCGTGACGCCGTCGACCGACCCGACCCCGCGCGCCGCGCCCTCGACGACCAGGACGATCTCCGGGAAGGCCACGGCGAACGGGGCCATGCCGACCACACCGGGGCCTGCCAGCGCCGCCAGTTCGTCGCGCAGTCGGGCCGCCGCCGCCGCGCGGTCCTTCCACCACCCGTCCGCGCGGGAACCCATCACGTTCGCGCAGTCGACCACCAGCACCGGCCGCCGCAGGCAGGGGAGCAGCCGGGGCCAGGCCGCCGCGAACGGCGTGAACAGCGACCGATCGGGCACCTCGGCGACCGGCACCCAGGCGGCGTCCCGGGTCTCGTTCGAGGCGGGCTCGACCTCCGGCATCACGTCCAGCGCGCCGATCACCGTGTCATAGGCCCATTTTCCGTGGTCCTCACGCACCACGCCGTAGGGCCGCACGAGATCCGGGTCGAGCGTGCTCTCCTCGCCGGTCTCGCGCAGCGCGGCCGCCACCGCGTCCTCGTGGCTGTCGCGCGCCCCGCCGAACAGGCCCCACGTGTTGCCGCCGGGCGTCCACCACGCCCGCTGTTGCAACAGCACCTGCCCGTCCGGGCCGCCGTGCACCGCGAGCAGACCGGCCGCACCGTAGCGACCCCAGTGCACGTGGCCGCGGTCGCACCGCACCACCCGGTCGCCGTCGCCGCGGGGCATCGCTGTCCCTCTCTTTCGTCGATGGCGTCCTATGTCGGTGACGGCCAGGATGCCAGGACGTCGCGTGGTCCCCAGGCGAGGTCGATGTGGTCGGCGGTGTTGTCGGGCAGCGAGATGCCCGACCGCGCGACGACAGCGAGGCTCGGCTGTCCGACGCCGAAGCCTGGGACGTGGGTGGCCCCGTGGCGGAGAGCGGCCAGGTCGTGCGCGTCGAAGGGGCTGTTCAGCCACTTGATCGACCCGGCGAAGAACACGCGTTGCGCGAAGGGCGAGCGATCCGCGCCGACGAGGTCGATCTCAGGGTCGAATCTGCGGTTCCACCAGCCGCCCACGGTGGTCGCGTCGGGCCACGGCAGTGTCCCCGCCAGGGCGGCGAGTTCGAGCGCGGCGCGGATCAGGGGTTCCACCGCGCGGCCGCGCCAAGTGCTCCAGCGCCGGTCGAACAGGCGCACGCCTGCCTCGGGGCGACCGCGACGGGCTTGTTCCTGCGCGGTTCTACCGACGGCCAGGTACAGGCGGAGGTTGCTGTCGGCGACCCGGTACAGCGCGGGTTTGCCGGGTTGGGTCGACAGTGGCTGATCGATGGCGAGGACTCGCTTCTCCTCGGTCAGGCGGTGCAGGAGCGGGGACAGCGAACCCGAGGGGATGCTGCCATGACGGGTCCCGGCTGTGGCCGCGATGTTGGCGTAGGTGCGGTCGCCGCTGCCCACTGCCTCGATGACCCGCCTGGCCTGATCCGGGGTGGCGAACTCGGCCATCAGTGCGGACTCCGGGACGCTGAACACGGGGGCAGCCGGGTCCGCGCACTCGGTTTCCAGGAAACGAAGGGTCGGGGTGGCATGCGGCCAACTGCGGATGATGCCAGGCAGGCCGCCGGTGATCAGATGGGCGTCGATGGCGTCGGCGGCGTCCAGGCCGAGGGCGTGGCCGGTTTCGGCCGGGTTGAGTGGGCCCAGCACCATGTTGTCGGCTCGGCCGAAGAACGGCCGGTCATAGGCGGTGAGCCGTTCCATCATGTGGATGTCGCTGCCGAGGAGCAACAGCAGTACAGGGCGCGCGGCGAGGAGCCGGTCCCATGCCGTCTGCAGGGCGCCGTCGAACAGATCGTCCTGCTCGGTGAGCCAGGGCACCTCGTCCATGACGACGATCGCCGGTGCGGGAGGTAGCGCCGAGGCGAGGACCCGAAAGGCGTCCGGCCAACCGCCCGCGACTCGCCTGGGGATGAGTTCTCGGTCGGTCGCCAGGGACGACTCCGCCAGTTCGTCGAGGAAGGCTGCCACGGACTCGACCGGTGACGCGCCTTTGGTCGCGGTGTAGAACAGGTAGGGCAGGTCTGACCGGTCGCAGAACTCCTGGATCAGCCTCGACTTGCCGACTTGGCGACGCCCACGCAGGGTGAGGGCTGCCCCGGTGCCCGTCGCGGTGACCCGGTCGAGGCGTTTCCGTAGCAGGCCGAGTTCGCCCATTCTCCCGATGAACCCGTCCACGGCACCCCGCATAGGTAGGTGGCAACTACGTAGCTCCATCCTACATAGATCGGCGGGATTCCATCGGGTGCGCTCGACTTCATCGCAGGTTCGTCGCCTGCCACACTCGTCGTCAGAGTTCGCCGACGGCGGTGATGTGCACGACCGCGGTGCCCGCCTCGTCGGAGGCGGCCAGGTCGATCTCGGCGGTGAAGCCCCAATCGTGGTCGCCCGCCGGGTCTTCGAAGATCTGCCGGGCCAGCCAGCGGTCGGATTCGACCTCGATGATCAACAGCGCCGGGCCGCGGGCGTCGGGGCCGGTGCCCATGTGGCTGTGCGCCTGGAAGTACGGCTCCAGCGCATCGGCCCAGGAGTCGGCGTCCCAGCCGGTGCCCGCGTCCAGTTCGCCCAGGTCGTGGTAGGCGCGCCGGGCGGCGAGCTGAACCCGGTGGAACAGCGCGTTGCGCACCAGGACGCGGAACGCGCGCAGGTTCTTGGTGACCCCGGGCGGTGTGGCGTCCACCTGGTCGGTGACCTCGCCCGTCTCCGGGTTGGTCAGCTTCTCCCACTCGTCGAGGAGGCTGGAGTCGACCTGGCGCACCAGTTCGCCCAGCCACTCCACCAGATCGGTCAGCTCCTCGGTCTTCGCGTCGTCCGGCACCGTCTGGCGGACCGCGCGGAAGGCGTCGGCGAGGTAGCGCAGCACCAGGCCCTCGGACCGGGCCAGCGCGTAGAACGAGACGTACTCGGTGAAGGTCATGGCGCGCTCGTACATGTCGCGCACCACCGACTTCGGCGAGAGCTGGTGATCGCCCACCCACGGGTGCCCGCGCCGGTAGGTCTCGAACGCCCCGCCGAGCAGCTCCGCCAACGGCTTCGGGTGGGTGACCTGCTCCAGCAGCTCCATCCGCTGGTCGTACTCGATGCCTTCGGACTTCATCGCGGCGACGGCCTCGCCGCGCGCCTTGTGCTGCTGTGCCGAGAGAATCTGCCGTGGATCGTCCAAAGTGGACTCCACGACGGAGAGCACGTCGAGGGCGTAGCCCGGCGACTCCCGGTCCAGCAGCTCGATCGCGGCCAGCGCGAACGGCGACAGCGGCTGGTTGAGCGCGAAGTCGAACTGCAGATCGACGGTCAGCCGCACCCGGCGCCCCTGCTCGTCGGGCTCGTCGAGCTTCTCGACCACCCCGGCGGCGAGCAGCGCCCGGTAGATCGCGATGGCGCGCCGGATGTGCCGCCGCTGCGCGGGCCGGTCCTCGTGGTTGTCGGTGAGCAGGTGGCGCATCGCGGCGAACGCGTCGCCCGGGCGGCCGATCACGTTGAGCAGCATGGAATGGCTGACGTGGAAGCTCGACGTGAGCGGCTCCGGCTCGGCGTCGACCAGCCGCTCGAAGGTCGGCTTCCCCCACGACACCATGCCTTCCGGCGGCTTCTTGCGCACCACCTTGCGCCGCTTCTTCGGGTCGTCGCCGACCTTCGCCAGCGTCCGCTCGTTGTCGATCACGTGCTCGGGCGCCTGCACCAGCACCGTGCCGAGCGTGTCGTAGCCCGCGCGCCCGGCCCGCCCGGCGATCTGGTGGAACTCGCGCGCCTTGAGCAGCCGGGTCCGCACCCCGTCGTACTTCGACAGCGAGGTGAACACGACCGTCCTGATGGGCACGTTGATGCCGACGCCGAGGGTGTCGGTGCCGCACACGATCTTCATCAGCCCGGCCTGCGCCAGCCGCTCCACCAGCCGCCGGTACTTGGGCAGCATGCCCGCGTGGTGCACCCCGATGCCGTGCCGCACCAGCCGCGACAGCGTCTTGCCGAAGCCCGAGGAGAACCGGAAGTTGCCGATCAGCGCGGCGATCCGGTCCTTCTCCTCCCGCGTGCACACGTTGATGCTCATCAGCGCCTGCGCCCGCTCCAGCGCGGCGGCCTGGGTGAAGTGCACGACGTAGATCGGGGCCTGGTTGGTGCTGAGCAACTCCTCCAGCGCGTCGGTCAGCGTCGTCATCCCGAAGCTGTAGAACAGCGGCACCGGCCGTTCGGCCGAGGTGACCACCGCCGTGGGCCGCCCCGTGCGCCGGGACAGATCGTCGACGAACCGGGTGACGTCGCCGAGGGTGGCCGACATCAGCACGAACTGCACGTTCGGCAGCTCCAGCAGCGGAATCTGCCACGCCCAGCCCCGGTCGGGCTCGGCGTAGAAGTGGAACTCGTCCATCACGACCTGCCCGACATCGGCGTCCGCCCCGTCGCGCAGCGCGATGTTCGCCAGGATCTCGGCGGTACAGCAGATGATCGGCGCGGCCCCGTTGACCTGTGAGTCGCCGGTCATCATGCCGACGTTCTCCGCGCCGAACGTCTCGCACAGCGCGAAGAACTTCTCCGACACCAGCGCCTTGATGGGGGCGGTGTAGAAGGTGCGCTTCTCGTGGGCCAACGCGGTGAAGTGCGCGCCCGCCGCGACGAGGCTCTTGCCGGAGCCGGTGGGGGTGCTGAGGATGACGTTCGCCCCGGAGACGATCTCCATCAGGGCCTCTTCCTGGGCGGGGTACAGGGACAAGCCCTGTTCCTCGGCCCACGTGGCGAAGGCGGTGAAGAGGTCGTCGGGGTCGGGGGTGGCGGGGAGCCTGGCGGTGAGCGTCATGATGGGCTCGATCGTGCCAGGTGGAGGGCGCTCATCTCGTGGGGGGCGCGCATAGGTCGGTGGGACCGGGCCGAGACATGACGGGGCGGGTCCTACCCATCCCGTCGACAGAGGAGGTCTGTCCGGTCGGGATAGGAGAGGATGAGCACACCTCTGTCCGGGTTCATCTCCAGCGATTCGCAGATGCTGTCGTTCATTTCATTGTCGTTCTGGATCTCCGCCCAGGCTTTGTAGTCCCGGGGCGTGGGGCCGGTCGGGAAGTAGCGATTCAGGCCGTGGCAACTGATCAGTAACTCGGCCCGCCCCGCCTGATCGGGTTCGCCGACCTTCCCGACGCAGCCGTCGGTGTACGGTTCAAGGAGATACGCGCGAAGGCTGCCGCGCGCTGCCACCTCTCCCGTCGCTTTGATCTCCAGGTAATAGCTGCTGTCAGTCGTGTTGGCGAGTTGACGAGCAAACGCCCACTTGCCCGCCAGGGCGGCACTCGGCTGACCGCTGGACGTGACAGAAGACGACGGCCCCGGTGCGGACACATCATCGGACGACGAGCAGCCGACCACCATCACGAGCAGCAAGGCCGCCGAGCTGACACACCACTTCCGGTTCGAGAACACGCGGTGGACGCTACCCGCCCGGCACGGGAGACGTCCCGAACGGATACCTGTACCGGCTGTGCACGATTACAGGGGCAAGCATTTCAGAATGACCAGTCGCAAGTTCGAGGTCAACGGAAGCCTTACTAGTTCGGGCGTCTTGCGTATCGTGACCGGAGGAAGTCAGTGACGCCCATCGCGACGTCCAAGGGCAGGTGTTCTGCCAGTGCGCGGCGGGCGGTGCTGGTGAGGTCGATTGAGTAGGGCTATTCGTCGGTCACGCGGGCTGCGCGTTCGGCTACCAGTGCGCGGATGGCGTCGATGCCGCGCACTGCGGGCTCGGTGTCAGCGAGGTCGCGCATGGCGTCGGTGTCGGAGAGGACTTCGATGGTCTCGCGGAGTCGACGCAGCTCGCCGGAGGGCACGACATCGGCGACATGCTCGCCGTGGGCGATGACCGCTACGGTCTCGCCGTGCTCGGCACGGCGGATGGCGTCGTCCCAGGTGGCGGCCTGCCGACTGGCCGCGTGGAGGTCGTCGGCGGACACCGTGACAGGTTGTTCGCTCATAGGCGCAGGATACGGCGGCGCTCCCCGATTGTGCTCACGCCCCTCACCTTTCGCAACGAAGGCCGTTGAGTCCGGTTGCAACTCTCCGTGATTGCCATGGCTCGCGGTCAGGGGAGGGACGGGACGGAGGGGTGCGAAACCTCGAATTGAGCGGATCGCGCCTACCCTGAATTGGCCCGCTTCACCGCCTCAAGCGCCGAATGCCACGGGTACGAATCCATCGCCCGTCCACCTGTGCGCGGCGGATGCGGCACAAACCCGCCACTGCCGAAGAGCACCGAAACTCCCGATTCCCGTAGTTCGGCCACGCTCCGCTGGAAGACCCGGTTGGCGGCAAGCGCGGTGTTCACGAACGGCAGCACGGCAATGGGGAGGCCGAGGCCGGTCAGTTCGGCGAGTTGGGTGAGCACGTAGGTATCCGCGATACCGGCCGCCCACTTGTTGATGGTGTTGTAAGTGGCCGGGGCGACAATGACAGCCGTGGCTTTCGGCAAGGCCGGTTGCCCAGCGCGCTGGTGGCCGGTACGAACCGGATGGCCGGTCAGCGCTTCCAGCTCGCCGAGGTCAAGGAAGTGCTCGATGGCCGCAGGCGTGGCCAGGCACCACACTTCCCACCCATCGGCCTGCGCCAACTCGACCATGCGCGCACTGTGGCCAGCCGGACCCGCGCCGCAGACCATCAAGTACAACACCGGCTTGGTCACGCCTCCACGCCCGCCCGCCTGGCCATTTGCTTGACCAACTTGGCTGGCTCACCGCTCGTGTTGTGCAACAGTGAGCGGAGCAACCCATGCGCCAAGGGGCGGCAGCGTACTTCTTCCGGTGCGATTTGTTCAGCCTGTCCAAGCAACGCGACAGCCTGACGGTAATTGCCGACATTGGCGTGCGCTTCGGTGAGGTCAAGCAAGAAGTTCGACTGCCGTTCCGCAGACAAGGACATGACCGCAACCGGGTCAATGGTGGCGGCAAACGCTAATGCCCGCCCGCTTTCATGCAATCGCACCAACGCGGATACCCGGTGGATGAGCGTATTGATCATTCCAAAGAACGTGTGGTGCGTGTTGTAGTGCGGCTCGAACTTGTGTGCGGCCAACATGGCTTCGTCGTGCATTTCCCGCGCCAAAACGCTGTCTTCTTGGCCGGCCGCAGTGATCGAGCCGGCTAGATACAGCATGCCGTAGAGTGATAGGAGTTCGGTCGCGTTCGTCTCTGTTTCGGCGCGCATTCGGTCAGCCATCGCCAGCAGCGTGTGCGCGGCTTGGGATTGCTGGTGTGTGCTGGTCATGGCGCGAGCGACACTGCGGGTAGCCCGCGCAAGTGACCAGGTGTCGTCAACGGCCAGGCCGGGGTAGGCGGCCAAGGCCGCTCGAATAGCTTGGACTTCGGAGGCATCCACACACTGTTCGGCGCGCTGGGCGTAGTTGGCATCGGTCAGCACGACCGGGTCGAGGCCAAGGGCGGCGGCCACCCGCTCGATCATGGGCAGACGCGCCAGCTCTCGTTCGCCGGACTCGATCTTGTCCAGCCACGACGTTGATCGGCTAACCATGTCGGCAAACCGCTGGCGAGTCAGGTTCCGGCGTTCCCGCCAGTACCGAACCCTCTGGCCGATCTGCTGTGGCGCGCTGTCCAATGCCTCACCCGTTCGACCTGCGGCGACAGGTCAAGCGTAGCGGATCGGTGGTCACACATTTTGTACAAGTCGTCACCTTCCGTTGTCCGTAGCGTTCCGACCTGGCACCCGGCGTCGGGAGAACGCAGTTGCTTTCCCTGGCGGTCTTCCTTATGACCGTGCGTCGGCTCGCGGCGCTGGGTGTCGTCCAGAGGCAACTACCGGAGCTTGGGAGGCGGATAGCGGTGCGGACAGCACTCAGGGTTGGCGCATGGGTGACCATTGGTCGGGACTGCGAGATCAGGTATGTGATGCCTGAGCAGGAGCACATTGATTTCGTGTTCGGGGATCGGTCGAACAGTTTCGAGTTGGCGTTCAACGAAGACGGCCTGGCTCGTTTTGTTGGGTTGGCCACGCGTGCTTTGGCGGAGGCCAAAGTCTTGCGGGACAATGACGAGGCTGTGGTTGCGGGGGCCGGTGTCGGGTTGGTTGGTCCGTGAGCCATCAGCCCATTTCTGAGGCCGATGCCTGTGGTCGGTTCGCGGAGTTGGCCGAATTGGTCGCCATCCGGGAAGCGGGGTGGAGCTTTCATCTCCTGCGTGACAATGACGACGTGATCGGGATTGCCGCCAGTTACAGCCGGGAGCAGTACACCGATGCGGTGTTCGTCTTCGACCGTCGCCATGTGCTGGCCGCCCGGCTGGTGGCTGACGAGTACGGCGGTGGGATGGTCTGGTTCAGGGACGGCGCCGATCTGGTGGAGGTCGTCCGGGAACTGGTGGGGTTGCCCGCACCTGGTGAGCCGGGTGCGCCGTCGTTGGTGATCCGGGCGTCGTCGTTGTGGACGCCGTGATGGCGACCGGCGATGTCTGGCAGATGGTGGTGCTGTTCGTGGTGCCGGTGGTGTTGCTGTACGGCGGGCTGGTGTGGTGGGGCGCGCGCAAGGACCGGGAGCAGCGGTGATCGCCGCCCTGGTGGTGTCGGCGGCTGGTGTGTTCGTCGCCCGACTGGTGTCCTGGTGGGTCGCTCGGCTGCGGGTCGGGGTGCGGTCGTGACGGCGTCGGCGATGACCGCGCGGAACAGTGCGTTGCGGCGGTTGGCGATTCTGCTGAGCATGGACTGCGGGGTCGTGGTGCTGTTTCGGCACAACCGGGTGAGCAAGAAGCAAACCTGCATTTGGGGTCAGGGGCCGTCGGTGGACGAGATGCAACGCGCGGCCCGCAGGTACCTGGGAAAGATCACGGGATTGGAGCTGTCGGAGGTCGAATGGGCACGGTCGGCAGTGCTACTGGAAGCGGTGAATCGGCCGAAGAGTCGACAGGGGACTTACGGGGCGGAGGGTGGGGAGTACGGGTGAACTATGCGAGATGGCACGGTGAGCGAACCTGATCCATCGTCAGGCCACGTTACCTGCGGGGAAAGCGAGGTCAGAAGCGGTGGCCGTAGAGGACGCTGCGGACGGCGCCAATCACCGAGCTGAACAGCGGGAGGTTCGGGTTGTGCTGGTCGGGGGAGGTTGCCCAGAAGGCGACGGTGCGATCCGTTGTGCTGGTGGGCAACAGGACCCGGGCCCGTACCGGCTCGACTCCTGGGGGGAGGGGCCTGCTGAGCTGTTCCTCGGTGATGGGCTGGGTGAGGAACGTCCAGTCGGTGCGTTTGGCTGGGGTGGCCAGGACCGGGCCTGCCAGCATGCGCAGCCGCAGCCACCACTGGACTTCGGCGCCCAGGCCCGCGCGCATGCGCAGCGCTCCGATGTGGTCGCCCACGTCGAGGTACGCGCCCAGGGCATCACCGTCCACGGGCCATCCGAGGGTGCTTCGGTAATCCGAGACCTCGAACGAATGCGCAGCGTGTGCGCTCTCGTGCAGGTCGGACATCTCCGCCGCTGTCATGCCGAGCCGCCTTTCGAAGGTCGGCGGGCGGTGTGCCTTCCATGGCTCGGTTACCCGGCCGTCGACTGGTATTCACCAGAATGAGCGACTAAACCCGCGTTGGCTTATCCCAGCAGGCCATAACCCTGGCGTGATAGCGGCCACATCTACACCCGGGACGGGGCGGGGAGGATCTGGCGCAGGATTCCGTGTGGGTTGCCGTGCCGCCGCCACTCGCGGGGGTAGCCGAGGGAGACCTCCTGGAACAGCACCCCGTCGTAGTGGGTGATGCGGGGGATGTGCAGGTGGCCGTAGATCATCGCGGCGGTGGGGAAGCGGCGGTGCCAGTCGGCCGTCAACTCCGTGCCGCACCACTGGGCGAACTCCGGGTAGTGCAACACCCGCGTCGGTTCGCGGACCAGGGGATAGTGGTTGACCAGCACGAACGGGACCGAGTGGTCGCACGCGGACAGCCGGGCCTCGGTGTCCACGACCCTGGCCCGACACCAGTCTTCGCGGGTCGGGTGGGGGTCGGGGTGCAGGTAGTACTCGTCGGTGCAGACGACGCCGGTTTCGTGGGCGTAGGCCAGGGACTGCTCTTTGGTGTCACAGCCCGCCGGGCGGAACGTGTAGTCGTAACCCAGGAACAGCGGCGCGATCCGCACCGGGCCGCCCTCGCCCTCCCACACCGGGTACGGGTCCTCCGGGGTCAACACCCCGAGACGACGGCACAGCTCGACCAGCGCGTCGTACCGGGGGACGCCGCGCAACTGCACGGCGTCGGTCGGCACCGTCCACAGCTCGTGGTTGCCGGGGGTCCACACGACCTTCGCGAACCGGTCGGCGAGCAGCCGCAGCGCCCACTCGATCTCCTCGAACTTCTCCGCCACATCGCCCGCGACGATCAGCCAGTCGTCGTCGGACCCTGGGCGCAGGTCGCGTACGACCTGGCGGTTGTCGTCGTAGGAGATGTGCAGATCGCTGATCGCCAATAAGGTGCCCACGCCGCCGATCCTCCCATCCCGCCCCGACGCCCGGGTAGGAGACGGCCGTCTCAGGCGGCCCGCGCGGTGTGCGCAGGCCGCCCGAGACCGGTGACCGTCAGCCGCGCATCAGCTCGGCCGCCCGCTTGATCGCCTTGCGGACGCGGAAGTACGTGCCGCAGCGGCAGACGTTCTCGATCGCGTCGATGTCGGCGTCGGTCGGGTTGGTGGTGCGCCGCAGCAGCGCCACCGCCGCCATGATCTGGCCGGGCTGGCAGTAGCCGCACTGCGCGACGTCCTGTTCCAGCCACGCCTGCTGCACCGGGTGCAGCACGTCGCCGTCGGCGAGGCCCTCGATCGTGGTGACGTCCTTGCCCGCGACGTCGGCCACGGGGGTGACGCACGGGTTGAACGCCTGCCCGTCGAGGTGGCTGGTGCACGCCTTGCACACGTCGATGCCGCAGCCGTACTTCGGGCCCTTGACGCCGAGCTTGTCCCGCAGCGCCCACAGCGTGGGCAGGTCGGCGGGGGCGTCGACGGTGACCGTCTCCCCGTTGACGGAGAAGGTGTAGTTGGGCATGGGTGGTTCTCCTTTTACAGCTCTCCGTCAGCGGGGGAAAGGCTCGAAGTCGACCGGGAAGTTGATCGGGAAGCTGCGCGGCTTGATGCCGGTCGCGCGGGCGTAGGCGTTGGCGATCGCGCCCACCGCGGCGGGCACACCCAGCTCGCCCGCACCACCCGGCTCCCCGGTCGTCGGGGGCATGATGAAGATCTTCACCTCCGGCGGCGAGTCCTTCTGCCTGGCGTAGTGGAAGTGCGAGTAGCTGCCCTCCAGCGGCAGGCCCCGGTCGATGTGCAGCCCGGCGCGCAGCGTGGTGGAGATGGCGTCGGTGAGCCCGCCGAGCAACTGCGCCTCCAGGCCCTTCGGGTTGATCGGCAGCCCGTAGTCGCCCGCGATGACGGCCTTGACCACCCGCGGGTTCTTCGGGTCACGGGCGTCGATCTCGACCAGGCACGCCGTGCAGGACTTGTACTCGTCGTGCACGCCGACGCCCTGGGCGAACCCGGCGGGCATGACCTTGCCCCACTGGCCCTCGGCCGCGACCTTGTTCAGCACCGCGCGCTGCCGGTCGGACTTGAGGAACTCCCGGCGGAATGCCACCGGGTCCTTGCCCAGCTTGCGCGCCAGTTCGTCGACGAAGATCTCCTCGGCGCCGCGGGTCGACGCCGAGTACACCGACCGCCAGCTCGCGGTGTGCATCCGCAGCGGCACCTCGTTGAGGAGCTGCGTGGTGATGCCGAAGTTGTACGGCGACTTGATCGTGGTGAGGAACACCGTCTGCGCGAAGCTCAGGTTGCCGCCCACGGGCAGGCTCGCCGCCACCGCGGTCAGGATCTCGCCGAGGCCGTGCCGGAAGTCGGTCTCCACGCTGGCCACGCGGTGCTCGAAGGTGAGCACCTGGCCCAGCGCGAAGGTCGCCCGGATCTTGTGGTGCGACGCCGCGCGCGCCCGGCCGTGGCGCATGTCGTCGACGCGGGTCCACAGCAGTTTGACCGGGCGGCCCATCTTCTTCGAGATCCGCGCCGCCTCCAGCGCCGAGTCGAAGAACAGCCTGCGGCCGAACGACCCGCCGCCCTGCACCACGTGCACCTTGACCTGGTTCTGCGGCAGGCCCAGCTCCGCGGCGATGGTCTGCTGCGCCACGATCGGCGACTTGAGCCCGGCCCAGATCTCGGCTCGGTCGGCCCGCACGTCGGCGATCGCCGAGTTGGTCTCCAGCGGCGCGTGGCTGACGAAGGCGAAGTCGAACTCGGCGTCGACGTGCTGGGTCAGCAGTGGCGGCACCAGGAACGGCAGCGCGGCGCCGCGCAGCTTCTGCTTGATCGTCGCGTCGGACTCGCCGTCGACGGTGCCCTTGTTCCAGGTGACCCGCAGCGCCTCCTTGGCGTCCTGCGCCTGCCCGAACGTCTCGGCCAGCACCGCGACACCGGTCTGGATCACCGCGATGTCCACCACACCGGGCATGGCGCGGACCGCGGCCTCGTTGTCCACCGAGCGGACGGTGCCGTTGATCGTCGGCGGCCTGCGCACCATCGCGGGCAGCGCGCCCGGCACGTCCAGATCCAGGGTGTAGCGCTGCTGCCCGGTGACCATCGCGCGCGCGTCCTGGCGCGGCGTCGCCGTGCCGATCACGCTGAACTGCGCGACCGCCTTGGGCTTGGCCGAGCCGACCCTCAGGTCGGACCGGGCCGCGGCGGCGGTCAGCGAGCCGTAGCCCGCGGTGCGCCCGTCCGGCGCCACGACCGCGCCATCGCGGGTGCGCAGACCCGAGGTCGAGGTGTTCCAATGCTTCGCCGCGGCGGCCACCATGCGCGCCCTGGCCGAGGCCGCGGTCTGCCGGATCGGGCCGTAGACGGAGCGGATCGTGTTGGAGCCGCCGGTGAGCTGGTTGAACAGCAACTCCGGGCGGGCGTCGTCGAGCTCGACGCGCACCATCGACAGCGGCAGGTCCAGCTCCTCGGCCACCAGCATCGCGGTGGCCGTGGTGATGCCCTGGCCGACCTCCGACCGGGGCAGCTTCAGCGTGGCCTTCCCGTCCGCGCCGACCGTCAGCGTCAGCATGCCGGAGGTGGGCAGGCCCGCGAGGATCAGCGCGTCGCCCAGGTCGAGGAGGTCCGCCGGGGCGGGCAGCGTCGGGATGACGGCCTCGGCGCTGCCGGGCGCGACCGCGTCGATCGTGAGCTTGGTGGCGACGGTCAGCGTCGGCGCGGCGACCAGGTAGGTCAGGAACCGGCGCCTGCCGAGGCCGCCGCGCTCCTGGTCCTGCTCGGGACGGTCGACGGGCTCGTCGCCCGCCTGCTCGGACGGTGTGGTGGGACTGGCCATGGAAACCCTTTCAACGTGACCCCGACGCCCGCTCGGGACTGGGCGTGGGCAGGGTGGAGGGACGACACGGCGGCGAGGTCGGGAGTGCTGGCGGCACGACGTACCGGCGCGCGCGGGCGGATGGCCCAGTGCGCGGACGGCCGGACGCACGGCGGGTGGTTACGCCGAACGGGGTCATGGCGGCCTCCTCGAAGCTATGACGAGGCGACTGTAAGCGCGCTCGCGGACCTGATTCAACGATGCGTAGTCGTGTCGCGCGATCTCTGTGACCAGGTGACACCGAGGTGGGGTTCGCGGTGTGCCTGGGCACAGTGCTGGGTCCGTCTCGGCTGGACGATCGGCCGCCTCGGCCTGTCCCGCGTAGATTGGGATGCGATCTAGGGGGTGTGGATGGGCGACGCGTCGGTCCTGAGTCGATCATGACGGTCGAGGACCGGCACACCGCCGTGCTCTACCGCGGGGTCGTCGAGTATCTCGCCGCCGTGGTGCCGTTCGTCCGCGACGGGGTGGCCGCGGGCGTGCCGGTCACCGTCGCCGCGCCCACCGCGAATCTCGGCCTGCTGCGCGCGGAGTGCGCGGCGGGCGGGCTGGCCGACCGGGTCCGCTGGCTCGACGTCGGGGAGGTCGGCCGCAACCCCGGCCGGATCGTGCCCGCCGTGCTGCACCCGCTGTTCGGCGGTCCGGCGCGGGTGGTCACCGAGGTGGTTTGGCCCGGTCGTCCCGCTGCCGAGTACCGGTCGTGCGTGCGGCACGAGGCGCTGGCCAACCGGGTGCTGGCGGGCCGCGCGGTGCGGGTGCTGTGCCCGTACGACGCGCAGGAGCTGAGTCCGGTCGAGCTGGCCGACGCCGCCGTCACCCATCCGGCGCTGCTGGAGCGCGGCGAGCGCAGGCCCAGCGCGGGCTACGCGCCGCAGACCGTTCTCGACGCCTACAACACCGCGCTGCCGCCCCCCGACGACGCCCTGATCTGGCATGTCGGCGCGGGTGAGCTGTCCGCCGCCCGCCGGATGGCCACCGGCCACGCGCGCAGGCTCGGCTTCGGCGACGACCGGCTCGCCGACATCGCGCTGGTCGTGAGCGAGCTGGTCACCAACAGCATCGAGCACGGCGCGGGCCGCGCCCGGCTGCGCACATGGACCTCCGGGACCGAGTTCGTCTGCGAGGTCTTCGACGAGGGCCGCTTCCCCGACCCGCTCGCCGGGCTCTGGCCCGCGTCCCCCTACCAGCCGCACGGGCGGGGCCTGCAGCTCGTCAACAGCCTCGCCGACCTCGTCACCAGCCAGTGCGACGAGCACGGGACCGCGATCCGGGCGCACTTCGCCCGCGGCTGAGCGCTTCACCGCGGCCGAGAGCGGGTACGTCCTGGGAAAGCGACTCGGACCAGGAGGACTCGCAGATGACCGAGCATTCCCGCGGGTTGGCGCGGCGGCTGGTCGCGGTCGCCCGCGGCGGCGAGCCCGACCCTGGCGGCGAGTACCTGTCGCTGGAGGTGCTGGCCGTGCCCGAGCAGCGCGCCCGGCTGCGCGCGGTACTGGGCGAACTCGTCGGCGCGACCGCGTCGATGATGTTGCACCGCGCCACCGCCCGCCCGCTCCCGGACCGCGCGTTCGCCCTCGACCTGCGTGACGACGCCGGGGAGCCGGTCGACGTCGACCGGCTCGACCCGCCGGTCCGCGGGCTGGTCCGCGCGCTGCTCGCCGAACTGAACGGCAGGCCGCAGGACACCGGCTTCCAGCTCGACCTCGCGGTACTCGACGACCTTCGGTTCGACCCGGTGGACGTGCTGGAACTGGCCCTGCTGTGGACCGCGGGCTCCCTGCAGTGGTGCGAGGAGCACGACGCGCCCACGCCGGCCTGGCTCTCCTGAGCGGTTACCGGTCGCGAACCAGGTACCAGGCGGTGGCGGCGGGCCAGAGAACCTGGGCGCCCGCCAGCACGCGCTCCGCCAGGCCGACGTAGGCGTCCTGGGACAGCGTCACCCCGAAGCCCGCCAGCGCGGCCAGCAGCACCACCCCGGCCGCGCGCGACCCCGGTGTCCGCGCGAACAGCGGCCACGCCGACAGCGCCCCGAACGCCACGCCGGCGGCGGGCGCGTGGCCCGCGACCGGCAGCGGCAGGGCCGCGACCAGCACACTTGCCACGCCGCCCGCGGCGAGCAGGACCCGGCCCGCCGGTCGGGCGCCGGTGAGGCCCGCGGCCGTCACCAGGTGGCAGACGCCGGTCACCGCGATGCCCGCGGTCATCACCCACCGCTCGTGGGCGCCGATGGCGGCCAGCGCGCTGATGGTGTCCCGCACCTGGTCGAACTCGTCGGGGCGGCGGGCAGCCGCGACGGTCCAGCCGCCGATCAGCGCGACCGGCGCGAGCGTGGCGGACGCGACGGCCCAGCGTTTGATCACAAAAGACCCCTGTCCGGGACGGGTGGAAGGTCAGCCGGTCTCGGCGAGCGCGTCGAGAACCTGTTGGCCGTAGCGCGCTAGCTTGTTCTCGCCGATCCCGCTGATCGTGCCCAGCTCGGCCAGTGTCGACGGCGACTCGGCGGCGATCTGGCGCAGCGTGGCGTCATGGAAGACGACGTAGGCGGGGACGCCCTGCTCCTTCGCCGTCGCGCCCCGCCAGGCGCGCAGCCGGTCGAACACGGGCGCGGCGGCCGCGGGCAGCTCTACGGCGACCGCGGCGGCGCGGCGGGTCTTGGCCGGTCGGGCGGCGCGCTCGGGCTCGCGGCGCAGCATCACCTCGCGGGTCTTGCCCAGCACCTCGGCGCTCGCCTCGGTCAGGGCGAGGGTGCCGTAGTCGCCCTCGACGGCGAGCAGGCCCTGGGCGAGGAGTTGGCGCACCACGCCGCGCCACTCGGTGTCCTTGAGCTCGGTGCCGATGCCGAACACGCTCAGCGCGTCGTGCCGGTGCTGGGTGACCTTCTCCGTCTGCTTGCCCAGCAGGATGTCGATCACCTGGCCCGCACCGAACCGCTGGCCCCGCTCGCGGTCGAGCCGGAACACCGTCGACAGCAGCTTCTGCGCCGGGACCGTGCCGTCCCACGACTCCGGCGGGCTCAGGCAGGTGTCGCAGTTGCCGCACGGCTCGCCGCGCTGGCCGAAGTAGTTGAGCAACTGCACCCGGCGGCACTGGACCGTCTCGCACAGCGCGAGCATCGCGTCGAGGTGCGCGCCGAGCCTGCGCCGGTGCGCGTCGTCGCCCTCGGAGGTGTCGATCATCTTGCGCTGCTGCACGACGTCCTGGAGGCCGTAGGCGAGCCACGCGGTCGACGGCAGCCCGTCGCGCCCGGCGCGGCCCGTTTCCTGGTAGTAGCCCTCGACGGACTTCGGCAGGTCGAGATGCGCGACGAACCGCACGTCGGGCTTGTCGATGCCCATGCCGAACGCGATCGTGGCGACCACGATCAGCCCGTCCTCGCGCAGGAACCGCGACTGGTTGCGCGCGCGGGTCCGCGAGTCCAGGCCCGCGTGGTAGGGCACGGCCGCGATCCCGTTCCCCACCAGGAACTCCGCGGTCTTCTCCACCGACGCGCGGGACAGGCAGTAGACGATGCCCGCGTCGCCCGCGTGCTCGGCGCCGATCAGGTCGAGGAGCTGCTTCTGCGGGCTGTTCTTCGACACGATCCGGTACTGGATGTTGGGCCGGTCGAAACTGGCCACGAAGTGCCGGGCGTCGGCCAGGTTGAGCCGCTGCGCGATCTCGGTGTGGGTGGCCTCGGTCGCGGTGGCGGTGAGCGCGATCCTCGGCACCTCGGGCCACCGCTCGTGCAGCTCCGAGAGCATCAGGTAGTCGGGCCGGAAGTCGTGGCCCCACTGGGACACGCAGTGCGCCTCGTCGATGGCGAACAGCGCGATCTTCCCGCGCTCCAGCAGCCGCACCGTCGACTCGACCCGCAGCCGCTCGGGCGCCAGGTAGAGCAGGTCGAGCGCGCCGGACAGGAACGCCTCCTCCACCTCCCGGCGCTGGTCGAAGCCCTGCGTGGAGTTCAGGAAGCCCGCGCGCACGCCCAGGTTGGTCAGCGCGTCCACCTGGTCCTGCATGAGCGCGATCAGCGGCGAGATCACCACGCCGACGCCCTCGCGCACCAGCGCGGGAATCTGGTAGCACAGTGACTTGCCGCCGCCGGTGGGCATCAGCACCAGCGCGTCGCCCCCGGCGACGACGTGGCCGATGATCTCGCCCTGCTCGCCGCGGAACGAGTCGTAGCCGAACACCCGGCGCAGGACTTCGGCGGCGGGGGTCAGTTCGGTGCTGGTGTCGGCGGAAGGCACCCCGCGATCTTACGAGGCCCGACCCCGCCCGTGGCGCGAGCGGGGTCCGGCCTGTGGACAACTTCCTGGCAACCCGGTCAGGGGCAGGCGCCGTCGGCGATCACGTAGTAGCCCGGCGAGGTCTGCTTCAGCGTGTGCGTGGTGAAGGTGTTGTAGAGCCCCATCGCCTGGTTCGAGCCGTTGGCGTAGGTCTGGCCGAGGGAGTGGTGCGCCCGACCGGCGGCGACCTGGCCGTAGTTGTGCGTGGTGAAGCACGCGGCCGGTGGCGGTGTGGTGGTCGAGGTCGGTGCGGTGGTCGTGGTGGTGGGCGGGGGAGTGCCGCCGATCAGGCCCCAGAACCTCGCCATGTGGTACGCCGCGCAGATGTTGACGTCGAGGATGTAGGCGACCGGGGTGCCGCACTGGGTCGAGCCGGATCCCGGGTCGATCGGCTGGCCGTGGTTCATCCCGGTGATCTCGTAGCTCTCCACCACCGATCCGTAGACCTTGTGCGGGAAGCCCGCGACCGTGTCGCTGACCTCAGGCGTCTGGTCGGTGCCGTTGACATCGGTCCACTGGTCGACCAGTTCGGTCAGGTTGACCGGCCGCACGGTCGAGTCCGCGGTTCCATGCCAGATCGACACCTTCGGGCGCGGCCCGGACGCCGCCGCCCGAACCTTGTCGCCCCACTGCGCAGGCGTCATCGTGACGCCCGGGTTCAGGCAGCTGAACGCGGCCGCCAGGCCGACGCCGCACCGGTAGGGGATGCCCGCGACGATGCCGCCGCCCGCGAACACGTCGGGGTAGGTGGCGAGCATGACCGAGGTCATGGCGCCGCCCGCGGACAGGCCCGTGGCGTAGGCCGTGGTCGAGCCGAAGTCGCTCTTCATCCGGTCGACCATCTGCTTGATCGACAGGGCTTCCCCGGAGCCGCGGGCGATGTCGCCTGCCTCGAACCAGTTGAAGCAGGAGTTGGCGTTGTTGGCCGAGCGCTGTTGGGGGAGCACGACGGCGAAGCGGTGGGTGTCGGCGAGCCGGGTCCAGCCGGTGTTCGTGCCGTACCCGGACGCGTTCTGGGTGCACCCGTGCATGGCGACGACGAGCGGGCGGCCCGCGGGGAGTCCATCCGGGACGTATCGGAACATTTGCAGATTCCCCGGATTGGAGCCGAATCCGGTCACTTCCTGCACGGCGGCGGCCTGGGCCGGGCGTTCGGTGCCCACCAGGACGAACGCGACGACGGCGAGCACGGTCAGGATCGCGGACAGCACTGTCATCGGCCGGCGACCTGGTGGGGCAGCAGGGTTTTCGGGCGCGTCGATGGCGCGGTGATCAGACATGACACAGCCTCCACACTGAGGATGAGTGATCCTGTCGCCCCGGGTACTGTCGATCTTAGAGTCCGATCAGGCCCGTGACTGTGGTCACAACCGCCACTTTCCGGCAGCCGGTTATGTGGGTGCGGCTGTCAGTCCACCTGCGACAGTGTCAGCGGCGCTTGTCCAGCCAGGTGGCCCACAGGTCCAGCGCCTCCCGCGGGTCGCGGCGACCCACCCCGAGCCGGAACCGGTCGGCGGGCGTCGCGGTCAGCGCCGAGCGGAACACGCTCGCGGGCAGCAGCAGAACCCCTTGCTGCGCCACGAGTTCGGCGCACATCGCCTCGACGCCGTCCTGGCCGAGGTAGCGGGGGAAGCACACGGTGCCACCCTGCGGCGGCGCCCACTCGAACAGGTCGGGGTACCGGGCGAAGAACGCGTCGAACACCGGCAGGTTGTCCGCGACGATCCGCCGGTTGCGTGCCAGGACGCGGTCGCGGGCCCGCAGCGCGATCAGCGCGAGCGCCTCGCTCGGTCCCGAGTTGCACAGCGACGTGTAGTGCTTGGCGCGGGCCAGCATGCCCAGCAGGGCGCGGTCGCGGCAGGCGATCCAGCCGATCCGCAGCCCGGGCAGACCGTACGCCTTGGACAGGCCGTTGACCGATAGCGCCGAGTCGGCCAGATCGACCGCCTGCGGCAGCGCGGTGTCGGACAGGCCCCGCTGCACCTCGTCGCTGACCAGGTGGATGGCGCGTCGCTCGCACAGCCGCACCAGCCTGCGCCAGGTCGTCTCGTCGGGGACCGCGCCGGTCGGGTTGTTGGGGAAGTTGACCGACACCAGGCGCGTCGTGCGGCGCAGCGCTCGCTCGACGGCGTCGACGTCGAGCGCCCAGCCGTGCTCGGCGCGCAGCGCGACCCCGGTGACCGCGCAGACTGACAGCGGGACGGTCTCGGCGGCCTGGTAGTCGGGGGTGACCCCGACGGCGTGGTCACCCGGTTCGAGGAGCACCTGCATGGCCAGGTAGAGGGCTTCCTCGGCGCCCGCGAAGCACACGATGTCGTCGGCGGTGACCCCGTCGTAGGTGGCCGCGATCGCCTCGCGCAGGACCGGGAGCCCGGCGGTCTCGGTGTAGCCCAGGCTCAGTGACGCCCAGCGCGCCCGGCCGTCGTCGTCGGCGAGGTCGAGCAGTTCGGCCATGGTCAGCGGCTCGACGTCGGACGCCGACAGGTGGTGGCGGGCGCTGAACTCCCATCGGGCCAGGTGGGCGGCCAGCCGGAAGTCCGGGAGTGTCGGCATTTCGCGGGTCCTTTCGGGCTTTCGGCACGGACGTCGGCAGGCGACCGGGTGCGCGGGGGTCGCGCGCACCGGGGAAGTCGACTCCGTTCGCGCATGGTGCTCGTCGCGCGCTGAGGAAATGTCCAGGCTTTTTGCCGGCGGGTAAACCGTGAACGCCCTCAGCCGCGCGGGCGGTGGAGTCGGGGGGTGCTCCACCGCCCACGCGGGGCCTTCGGCTCCGGGCCGGTCGTCTCGGAGCGTGCCGTGCGGGGATCGGGTATATACCTCTGGTGCCGGACGACAGCGGTACAGCCGCCGTCGAGCACAAAAGTACTCTAAGGTATTCCTGAAACAATGCGCAATGAACAGGTACGCGGGTCGCTCGCCCGCACGCACGAGCACCAGCCGGGCCTGCCGCGCGGCCGCAGCAGCCTGCCCGCCGACGTCGTCGGGTCGGCGCAGCGCGACCGGCTGGTGCGCGCCATGATCGCGTCGGTCGCCGAGCAGGGCTACGCGGCGGTCATGATCGCCGACGTGGTGCGCCGCGCCCGGGTGTCCCGCAAGGCGTTCTACACGCACTTCGCCGACAAGGAGGCGTGCTTCCTCAGCGCCACCGACGTCGGCGTCGAGCTGATGTTCGCCCACATCGAGCAGGCGCCCCGCGACCTGCCCGAGCACGCCGACCCGCAGGCCCGGCTGCGCGCCGGACTGCGCGCCTACCTGTGGTTCCTGGCCGCCGAGCCCGAGTTCGCGCACGTCTTCCTGATCGGCGGACTCGCCGCCGGACCCGCCGCCGTCGACCGGTTCTACGCCGCCCACCAGCGGTTCATGGAGATCAACCGCCGCTGGCACGAGGACGCCCGGCGCGACCACCGGTCCTGGCCCGCGGTCCCGGACGACGCCTACGTCGCGCTCGTCGGCGCCATGCACGAACTGGTCGCCACCCGGGTCCGTGCGGACCGCGCCGCGGACCTGCCGCTACTGGAGGACCTGGCCGTGCGGCTGCACCTGGCGGTGTTCGAGGGCTGGCCCGCCTGCTGAGCCGTGCTCAGCGGACGCCGAACCGCTCCCGCAGGGCCGCGCGCCGGGCGGCGCGGGTGGCGTCGAGCGTGCGCCGGTAGCCCGGCTCCATGTCTCCCGGCGTCCAGTCGGCGGCGTGGTCGAACTCCACCTCGACCGAGGCCACGCCGTTGAGGCGGTCGAGCCGCTCGCGGGCCTGCGCGGCGAACGAGCCGCCCATCAGGCAGCCCGGCTCGGTGACGCCGATGCGGATCCGCACCGCCACCCCGTCGGGCCCGTCGGTCAGCGACAGCTCGCGGATCAGTCCCATCGCGACGATCCCCGCGGGCGCCCCGGCGACGGCGCTGCACGGGTCGACGATCCGGTCGAGTTCGGCCCGCACCCGGTCGGCGTCCACCCGGTCGGCGTCCACCCGGCTGGCGTCCACCCGGCTGGCGTCCACCAGGTCGGCGTCCACGCGGTCGGGGTTCACGCGGTCGGGGTTCACGCGGGAATCACCGTTCCGGTCCACGGCGGCGCGAGGTCGGCGGACGCGCTCACCCCGCGCGGGACGGCGTCGAGGTCCAGGCCGAGGATGCGGGCGATGTTGCCGCCCAGGATCGCCCGCTTGAGCTCGGTCGTCAGCGGCGGCAGCCCGTAGCCCTCGATCATCGCCTGCGGGAGCTGGAAGTCCCAGAACGCGTCGAGGAACGGCTGCGGGTGCAGGCCCGTGCAGCCGGTGCCCCAGATGATCCGGTCGGCCGCGCCCACCCGCAGGAACGCCGCGAGGATCTCGGCGAACCGCAGCGGCGAGTTGACCAGGTAGGCGCTCGCGCCCTCGATGACGACCGACGCGTTGCGGTAGTAGGCGAGTTGCAGCGCGGTCTCCTCCAGGAAGGCGAAGCCGCCGTGCACGATCTGGAAGTTCAGTTCGGGGAACGCGATCAGCGCGTCCTCCAGGTCGCGCGGGTGGAACGGCTGCAGCGGACAGCCCGCCATCGCGACCGCCTTGTGCACCGCCACACTGCGGATGCCGCGCCGCTGCGCGTGTTCGAGGATCGGGTAGACCGTCTCCGGGTCGTCCATCCGAACGGCGACGCCGGTGCCGTCGTAGATGTCGTAGGGGTAGAACTTCAGCCCGACGACGCCCTCCTCCTCGATCAGCCGGTCGACCTCGCCGATCGGGTCGGGGTGCGCGGGCCAGATGCCGCCGAAGAGGGCGACCCGCTCGGGGTGGCGCTCGCGGAGTTCGCGGCCGATCCACAGTGGAGAGGCGCCGCCGCGGTAGAGGCCGTAGAGCGGGATGTCGTGGTAGACGGCGAAATCGGTCTGACTCTCGGCGAACAGCGCGTGCCCGAGCAGGTCGGCGTCGGCGCGCAGGAAGCGCTCGCGGTCGAGCTGCCAACGCCGGTCGCCCCTGGGGGAGAACACCTTGTGGTAACCGTCGTAGAGCGTCGCGGCCACCTGCGCCGAGATCGGGTGGGTGAAGCTCTCGGGCGGCGAGTGGTAGCCGTGGACGACCGCGTCGACCACTACGACATCGTCAATCATCAGCGTCGTCAATCATCAGCGTCGATCACCTGCGCTCCTCGATCATCCGACCTAAAGTACACCCAAGTACCTCAGTAGGACAGGCTCAGCGGGAGGCCACGTGCAGCGCGCCGAGCAGGCGCCACACCCGCTCGGCGATCTGGTCGGGCGTGCCACTGACCCGCCCGTGCAGCCAGCTCGCGAGCACACCGGTGAAGGTGGCCGCCACGGCGGCGGACAGCACGTCCTCGCCCGGGCCGTGCCTGCCGCGCAGCCCGCGTTCGGCCAGCACCCGGTCGGCCAGCACCTGGTGCAGCCGCTCGCCCAGCGGGCCGCCGCCGCCGGGCTGGAGCAGCCCGCGGTACACCCCGGCGTGCCGGTCGATCTGCGCGAGCAGCTCGGCCACCTGGGGCGGCGGCCGGTCCGGGTCGGGTATGCCCTCGAAGGCGTGCAGCGCGTCGACCGCGGTGCCGACCAGGTCGGCGCACGTGTCCACGACGAGCGCGTCGAGGCTGTCGTAGTGCAGGTAGAAGGTGGCCCGGGCGACCCCCGCGCGCCGCACCACGTCCGCGACGCTCAGCTCGGGCAGCGGGCGCTCGCCCGCCGCGCCGAGCAGCGCGTCCCGCAGTTTGACCCTGGTCCGCGCGATGCGCGGGTCGCCGGTCAAGCGGCCAGGGTCAGCGCCATGGCGATCCCCGCCGGAAGCGCCTGAATGACCAGGATGCGCGGGCTGACGGTGGCCGCGCCGTAGAGCCCGGCGACGATCACACAGGACAGGAAGAACAGGGTGACCGGGAAGGTGACGGCGCCGCCCGCGATCAGCGCGAACACCAGGCCCGCGGCCAGGAAGCCGTTGTAGAGCCCCTGGTTCGCCGCGAGCGAGGCGCTCTCCTCGGCGAACTCAGGCGTGGTGTTGAAGGTCTTGCGCCCGAACGGCGTCTTCCACAGGAACATCTCCAGCACGAGGAAGTACAGGTGGGTCACCACGACCAACCCGACGAAGACCTTTGCGACGAGCTCCACGACATGCCTCCTATTTTCTGGACACATGTACATTAACAGTGCTGCTCGGGTCGAGTCGAGTGGGACCCGACCCGAGCAGCCACTTTTCACTCGTCCGTGGTGACGGCGAGCCGTCGGTCGACCAGCTCGCCCACCGAGCGCAGGTCGGCGCTCAGCGCGCGCAGTGCCCGTCCGAGCGCCTCACCGCCCGACTCCCGCACCACCTTCCGCGCCAGCTCGACCAGCCGCTTCTCCACGCGGTCGGTCATCTCCTCCGGCGGGTACGGAATAGCCTGCCGCAGGCCGACCAACGCCCCGCCGACCGCGACGTCGAGCACGGGCTGCAGGTCGATCAGCGGCAACGGCGGGTCGTCGGCACGCTGCCTGCCGCGCAGCGGACCCCACGGGTCGATCCACGGGATGATCTCGATGAAGACCTCGCCGAGCCACACTTCGAGCCAGGCGATGGTCTGGCACGCGCCCACCTTGCGGCCGAGGACGTCGCGGGCGTGCACGCCGATGTGGAACAGCTCCTGCACGGAGACCTTGCCAACCGGAACGTTCGGGTCGAGCAACGTCGCCTCGACCACCCGATCGGCGAACAACAGCTCCCACCACAGTCTGCTGTGGAAGCACTGGTGCAGCGCGGGGGTCGCGATCCACACGCCGACGTTGACGAAGTACTCCTTGATCTTGTCCAGCGCCGCTCGGCCCGACGCGGAGCTGAGGAAACCGTCGTGTTTGGACGAGTCCGTGCCGGGCGTGCCCGCGAAGTCGTCGAAGACGCCGCCCTCGACCACGCCGATGAGGTTGACGTTGATGAAGTGGTGCCAGGTGGAGTCGCACACGACCCGGCCGACCCCGGTGCGGTGACCGTCGTAGGTGGACACCACGCCGAACGAGTGCGCCTGCGTGGGCTGCTTCATGGCCGCGCCGTTGCCCGACGACGCGGTGTTGCCCGCCGGGACCCGCCCCCACGCGACGACCTCGGGGGAGACCGGCCCGCTGCCGTCGACCGCGTCCGGGTACTCGCGGGAACCGTCCAGGGCGTAGGTCTCGCCCAGCGACGCGGGTGCGCGGCACTCGCCCTCGTGCGGGTGGTCGGGGAACACGTCGATGCGCCCGAGTCGGCTGCACATCACCGGGTGTGGGTAGCGGGCGTTGCGCAGCAGTCCCGCGTAACTGCTGTAGAGCTTGAGGTCCAGGCGCTGCGGGATGTCGTCGCTCTGGTCGCTGAACTGGCTGCCCGGGTCGTGCCCGACCTGGTTCGAGTCGTTGCGCCGCGTGCCGCTCATCGAGACCTCGTTGAGGCCGGAGGCGCCGATGAAGTCGTCCCAGTACCGCATGCTGCGCACCCGGTTCACCGCGCCGCACAGGCCGATGCCCAGCCTGCCGTGGTCGCCGGTGGCGAAGATGCCGCGCCCGCTGTTCATGTGCGCGCTCAGCCTGCGCAACTCCTCGTTGCCGAGAGACTGGGCCGGGTACACGCCCGGGTTGGCCAGCCGGGCGGGGTACGAGCTGGAGTGGAAGAAGGTCTCGATGCCGAACAGCCACACCTCGTCGTACATCTCGGCGGTGAAGTGGCCCGGCTCGTCGAAGCGGAATCCCTTGATGCTGCGGGTGATCCGCGAATTGCCCGCGAGGACTTGGGCGTCGCTGACGTCGCCGCGCAGGTGCGCCAGGGTCAGGTCGAAGTCGGCGTAGCCGCGGCCGTCGTTGAGCAGGATATCCACGAAGGTCGCCAGGCCGAAGTCGCCGAGGCCGAAGTCCAACCCGCCGTCGGTGACCAGCAGGGTCTTGATCCGGCAGGGCCGCCGCCACGGGAACACGAGCTGGGGATCGCGCAGGATCAGGTCGCGGCGATCGCGCACGAGGTCGAGCAGGCGCTGGTTGCCGGTGCCGATGACGTCGTTCATGAGGGGATCTCCTTACGAGTGCGGACTGGCACCCACAACGAGAAGGAGAGCGCGCCGCCGGTCCAGATACCACGCCCGGCAGGCGCCGCGGCAGCTCAGGTCCTCCCAAGTTTCGTCAGCGGTTTGCCGCAGCTTGTCCCAGAGTCGTTACGACGATCGGGTGGACGATGGGATGACTGTGGACGGACGCGCCCGCACGGACTGTCGGGGTCGCTCGATGTCTCCCGTCGTGGCCACTGAAGGCGTCCAACGGACCGGTCATCCCTCCTACAGGTATCGAACCGAGGAATGTCCACATGAGAGAGTCGTCAACCGTGTCGTCCGCCTGCGCGGTCGTCACCCTGACGTTGGTCCTGGACTATACCCCGGACCAGTCGCGTCGCGGTCACCGCGAACATCGACAACGCGAGCACGCAATCGATTAGCCGTGTCGCCGTCCTCTGTCATACTTCGTCTGCATATGTCGTGTCGCTACGCGCACACATCTGTGTACCTCGTTTGTACCTCGTTGCGGAGGGGGGAGTCGGTGGCAACAAGGAGCAAGGCGGGAGTTTTCGTCCCGCTTGTGCTGGTGGCAGGGGCAGTTGTGTACTTCGGTGGCTCCGAGGTCAGGGGCGCCATGACCGGCATGTTCACCTCTGACCCGGTAATCATCAGCTTATGGTGGGCCGAAGGGAAAGACGCCGTTCTGACGAAAGGCAAGAGCCGTGAAGTTGCCAATCGACGCGCGGCTTGCCCAAAGAGTTTCGCCAAGAAATTCAACGAACAATGTGATGAATATCCCTTTGCTTCTACAAGGCAAGGCGGAATTGGGGCCAGGACTGAGGAGGTGCCATCGCGTGAGAATAGATGTCAGGGTGGCACTCTCAGTCGAGGGTATGATCTCGGTGGGATAGGGGAGGGTGACGATTATCTGGTCGCCATCAGCGGTCCGAGGCAGATCGCAGACAAGCCGTACTGGGGTGTGGATGTAGCAACGGATCAGTCATGTCAAGCCTGAATCACGCATACGAATGGATTGACGCCGACGTTGATCTGGATTGGTGTGTTGCGGTAATCAAAGGTGTCACGCCGAGGTTGGTGGTCGGAACCTATGGCGGCGATCCAAACGGACCTGTGGAGCTTTCCAGCTTTTTGCAGGCCAAGTCCATACGTAACGCTCATTTCGATGACTACGGGGTACTTCAGACCATCGAGGCTTATTCACGTGGCCGATCGGGAACTGGCCCGGCGTGTTGACGTGAGCGGCGGCCCGTTTGTTGAGAGAATTGGGTTACCAGACTCAGTTCTCACGAAAACGGACCGCCTGATATGTATCATA